>CANCKV010000498.1 GCA_947378615.1 Chitinophagaceae bacterium
TGTGGAATTGATCAGTTTTAAATAAGGATGTAGAACTTAAAAAATTATACGTTATAAGTTTTAAGTTGTGTGATATAACTTATACTTTTAAAGTAACAAATAGCCTTATACTTTTTACATCTTCTTCTTTTTCTGAAGAATTTGATAAAGTATAAGGCTATTTTAATAAAACTATATAACCTAAATTAAAATAATAAAATGACAATTATCCTTACTACAAAATAGCATTTAAATCATTCCTCAAAAAACGTAAAACTTATAACGTATTACTTTCTTTGGCAATAAATCAGTGTCTAATAATCCCCTAAAGTTTCAGGTAATTGTGCTAATGCCTTTGCCAATTGCTCATTATTAGGTGCAATTCCATGCCATTCGTGCGTGCCTTCCATGAAATCTACTCCCTTACCCATTGCAGTTTTCATGACAATACAGATTGGCTTTCCTTGTCCTGTTAATGATTTAGCCTTATTCAAAGTCGCAATTGTATCATCCACATCATTGCCATCCATTTCTAAAACTGTCCAATCAAATACTTCAAACTTTTGCTTGATATCCCCTAGATTCAATACTTTCTTGGTAGAACCATCTATTTGCTGACCATTAAAATCTACTGTTGCAATAAAATTATCTACTTTATTATGTGCTGCAAAAAGAATGGCTTCCCAATTTTGTCCTTCTTCCAATTCTCCATCACCACAAAGAGAAAAAACAAGGCTCTTATCCCCATTATATTTCTTTGCCAAAGCTGCACCTATTGCCACACTCATTCCTTGTCCCAAAGAACCACTTGCCACACGGATACCGGGAAGATGTTCGTGGGTAGTAGGATGACCTTGTAAACGAGAATTAAGTTTACGGAAAGTGGCTAATTCCTTAATATCAAAATACCCTGCCCTTGCCAACACAGAATAAAAAACGGGAGATATATGACCATTAGAAAGGAAAAATAAATCCTCACCTACACCATCCATACTAAAGTTGGTACTATGATTCATAGTATTAAAATAAAGAGTAGTCAGAAAGTCGGTACAACCTAATGAACCACCTGGATGCCCACTCTGAACACCATGTACCATACGTACGATATCACGTCTTACTTGTGATGTGATTTTTTTAATTTCTTCTGAAGTTGCCATTTTAAAATTATTTAATGCGGGCAAATGTAACTTTTTACCCATTACAATTAATCATTTTTGCTAAACTAAAACCTTTTTTTAATGAAAATAATCACAACTTATTTTATTACTCTATGATTAAACGATAATTCTATTTACTTGAATTGGAAATAAAGAAGTAATTAAAATTTGATTTTATTTGTGCATACAATACTTTTATTCTTTTCTTTTTCAAAAGTTCAATTCTTCTTTCCACAAATTGTGTATAATCTAATTTAAAATAATTGCAGTTTCAGGGTCAGACCTAATAAATTTGATGGCAACAATTAAATATTTCATCACATCTCAAATTATCACTTTGACAGAAACAATTATTAGTTTAAACACAGTTAATCCAATTGAGTTTTTTGGCGTTAATAATGGCAAATTAGATGTTCTAAAGAAAAGGTTCCCTCTTTTGAAGATTCTTTCAAGAGGAACTCAAATTAAAATGAGTGGTGCACCTGAACAAATAGAAATTGCGAAAGAGAAAATTGAATTACTCATTCAATATTTGGAAAGGAATGGTAGTCTTAGTGAAAACTATTTTTCTAAGATTCTAGGAGGCGATGATGCAGAGTCAATTGACAATTTCGTGGATAAACACCCGAATGATGTACTCGTTTTTGGACCTAATGGAAAGACAGTTCGGGCAAGAACTGTTAATCAAAAAAGAATGGTAGAGGCTGCTGACAAAAATGATATTGTCTTTGCAATAGGCCCTGCAGGTACCGGAAAAACATATACTGCTGTAGCATTAGCTGTGAGAGCTTTGAAAAATAAGATTGTTAAGAAAATAATTTTAACAAGGCCTGCAGTAGAAGCAGGTGAAAGCCTTGGTTTTCTTCCCGGAGACTTAAAGGAGAAGATTGACCCCTATTTACGGCCCTTGTATGACGCTCTTGACGATATGATTCCTGCCGATAAACTTGGCTATTATATGAGTACCCGCACCATTGAGATTGCCCCCTTAGCCTATATGCGTGGACGAACTTTGGATAATGCATTTATCATATTAGATGAATCTCAAAATACTAATGACCTACAACTAAAAATGTTTTTAACTCGTATTGGCGCAAATGCAAAGGCAATTATTACAGGCGACCCTACACAGATTGATTTGCCTCGCAATCAAAGAAGTGGACTAGAAAAGGCATCAAGGATATTAAAAAATATTCCTGGAATTGCGCATATTCAATTGGATGAAGAAGATGTGGTAAGACATAAATTGGTGAAAGCAATCATTAAAGCTTACGAAAAAGACCATAAGGAAGAGGAAGAATACTATAATATCAGAAACTCAAAATAGTTGGTGGAGGTTTTTACAAAGTAAAAAAAGGTTAGGGCAAAGGACACTAGGTTTTATTGAATAATATTTATAATTTCTAATAAAATGTGGTGTTCGATGTCTTTATCTTTTTTTATTTTACTAAGGCCTATGAGTCACTACAAAAGACCTCAATAAGTGTATGGTATCATTAATATGAAAGAAATATTGAAAAATGATTTTGACTTTATACAATAATCTTGCAAGAATTTCGTTTATATAGATGTATAATCTAACAAAAAAATAAATAACATGAATAAGCACATAAGAATAGTTGGTATTAGCCTGTTTATAGGAATTACAGTTTCAAATGCACAGATAACTCCAACTATTACAGCAAAGTCCCCTTTCAAGGTGAGAACAGCTAAGAAACCAACAATAGCTCCAATTAAATCGCCTGCTATATTTCCAAGTAAAAACATTGTAAGCAAAAATGTTATTTATGAATATATTGATACTACTTTCCCAAAAAGTGAAAATCATTTTCCCTTAAATGGAAATGCGGGAATTGGTACTCCTGCTCCTCAAGCGCCCTTAGAAATTAAAAGAGGAATAGGAAATGTGAAAAATAAAAATATCCTCCTTCAATTAAGTAATGTATGGGCTGATGCAGGACAAAATGAACCCACAATGATGTTTTCAAATGGTGATTTGAGTGACCCGAAGAGTACGAGTTATTGGACAGTAGGCGCAAGGGTCTCAGGAGATAACGTTTTAAAAACACCACAAACCTTTAAAGTTTGTTTCAAGGCGCCCGGTGCCGATTACGACCAAGAATTTTTCTCAATTAATTCTTATCAAGGTAAAGTAAAGATTGGTAATGTGAATGAATTGGTAGATGGATACAAGCTTTTTGTGGAAGAAGGCATCTTGAGTGAGAAAGTAAAAGTTGCGGTCAAAAACTCTGATGATTGGTATGATAATGTTTTTACTCCTTCTTACAAAAGAATGACCCTCAATCAATTAGACGAATTTATCAAGCAAAACAGACATTTACCCGACGTTCCTACTACACAAACTGTCATGAAAGAAGGAATTGATTTAGGAAAGATGAACGGAAT
>CANCKV010000499.1 GCA_947378615.1 Chitinophagaceae bacterium
CTACTAACTTAGGAAAAGTGGAGAATAGTGGACTTGAAATTGAAGGCAATGTTCGTTTTGCATTAACTAAGAAACTAACTTGGCGTATTGCGGCTAATATTGCATTTAATCAAAATAAGGTCATCAATTTAGGAGATAATGGTCAAATAAATGGTAACACTTTATTGCCGACATCACTAGACCAATATGGTACGATTGCTGTTCCAGGCTATGCTATCGGTTCCTTTTATGGGTATCGTACCATTGGCATCTATCAAAACAAAGCAGAAATTGCCAAAAGCCCAATTGATGCAATAAAACCTTCACCCGGCGATATTAAATATGCTGATTTGAATGGAGATGGACAAATTAATGTAGATGACCGAACAATTCTTGGCAATCCTAATCCTAAATATACATTTGGTTTAACTAATACCCTTACATACAAAGCATTTGAATTTAGTTTCTTTATTCTTGGTAAAATTGGGCAATCTGTTTTGAATTTGAATAGATACTACAGTGATGGATTGGTTTATAGTACATCCGGCAATCTTAGACAAGAAGTTTGGGATAACAGGTGGCGTGGTGAAGGCACTAGTAATTATTATCCTAGGGCTAAAACAACAGGTTCCCTATTTGACAAACGTGTAAGTGACCGACTCATTGAAGACGGTTCCTTTATTAGGTTAAAAAACATTAGTCTTTCCTACAATTTCAATGTAAAACGAATTAAATACCTCAACTCTCTTAAAGTGTTTGCAAACGCTACTAACTTATTCATCATCACTAAATACAAAGGATTCGACCCCGAGGTGAGTGGATTTGGTATCAATGCGATTAATCAGGGTGTTGACTTCGGAACAATTCCTCAATACAAAACATATTCGTTTGGCGTAAACGTAGGACTATAGTTATTTTAAATTTTAAGTTTTAAATTATTAGTTCATTTACAATTTATCAACTTTATCACCATTTCATAATTATACAATGAAAAAGTTTATATACATCATCGGCCTTTTGTCAATCACATTTACAGGGTGCAATAAAAATTTGGATGAATCCATTTATGATACGCAAACGCTGAACGGTTCTGTTTCTAGTACAGCAGATGTACTTAAATTGATACAAGGAAATTATGGCAATTTCCAAAGCACTGATTTATATAAAAAAGAGTTATTGAAAATTATTGAATTGGCAGCCGATGACATGGGTTCTACTTCATCTGAAATGCAAGTTTATGCAGATAAAATTTATGATGCAACCTCCTCTTCTATTTCAGCGGCTTATAGTGCTTATTACTCAAATATCAACAACTATAATTTCCTTTTGTCCAAAATACCAACTATTAATACTATTTCAGGAACAGACTCTACTTTAAAAATTCGTGAAGAAGGTGAAGTAAGATTTTTCAGGGCAATCTGTTATTTTGATTTAGTTCGCCTATTTGGAGATGTTCCTCTACGCACAGAGTCAACTAATATTTCTAGTAATTTTTATATACAAAGGGCATCAGTTGATTCTGTTTATGCACTTATTTTATCAGACCTAAATAGAGCATCTAACATTTTGGCATATAAAAGTAGTCCCGACGGTATAGGTTTAACAAATAAGGGTGCATCTCAAGCATTACAAGCCCTTGTCAATCTTACTTATGCTAATAATTTGGAAAGAAGGGGAATAGATGCTAAAGCATATTATAAAACGGCTGATAGCTGTGCAACTGCTGTCCTTAAAAGTGGGGGTTATAGTTTAATTCTTAATTATGCTGATTTATGGAATGTGGAAAACGAATCTAACGCCTATGGAAGTGAAATAATTTTTGGCATTCGATTTACTAGAGACAGGGTTGTTGCCTCTAGTAATTCTCAAGGTTCAGAATATCCAATTCGTTTTATGCCCCCTACGATGGGCGGCGTAACAGGAAATCAAGTAAAAGCTGCTGTGGGAGGCTTGGGAACAGGCAGTGGTAGCTACAAGGTGCATCCTTGGTTTTATGATTATTTTACCTCCGGAGATTATACAAACGACTATCGTGGAACTTCCACCTTCTTGACAAATTGGAATATCACCCCTACTTCGGGTACCAAATATGTTGCATACCCATCGATTCCATCTAACTCAAAAGATACATTTCCTAGTCAATTTCCTTATATAAATAAATACAAAGACCCAAAAGGGCTTGATGCGTCAGACCATGAGAATGATTTCTTTGTACTTCGATTGGCTGAAGTTTATTTAATCAGGGCAGAGGCGCAGAATGAATATTATGGTAGTCCGAGTGCATCGCCTAATGCATTGTCTGATATCAATCAATTAAGGGCAAGGGCACGCAATGCTAATATCACTACTCCTCGTACTCTTCCTCTTAATGTTCCTGCTGGCTTATCTCAAAATGACTTTAGAAAGAAAATATTTGATGAAAGAGGAATTGAATTTATTGGTGAAGGAAAACGTTGGTTTGATTTAGTACGTATGAAAGGTCCTGATGGAACAAGTACGATGTACGAATATCAATTCAAAACATTCTTGCCAACTCTTCCTCAAGGATTACCTGTTTATGATAGAGTTTCTAAATCATGGAGTTCAGGAAGGGTTGACCCACTAAGCATTGTTCCATTTAATAGTAAATATTTGTTATTTCCAATTCCTCAATCACAAAGAGATTTAAATAACAAATTGACACAGAATAGTGGATGGTAAAGAAGTTTCAGGATGCAGGTTGCAGGTTGCAGGATGCAGGTTGCAGGATGCAGGTTGCAGGTTACAGGTTGCAGGTTGCAGGTTACAGGTTACAGGTTGCAGGTTACAGGTTACTGGTTGCAGGTTACAGGTTGCAGGTTGCAGGTTGCAGGTTGCAGGTTACTAGAAACTAGTAACCAGAAACCAGTATCTTGTATCTCGCAACTTCTTTTCCACTTTCTGTTTTGGGTTCTAAATAAACATTTACTTTGAAATAATATTGCTAATTGAATGAGTAAATTATTTATGTCGATTCTTTTAATGTTTCTCTCTTTTTGGGCGAAAAGTCAAACTTTGTTTACAGAACCAAGTATGACTTTTATTCAAAAGCCTACTGAAACAATTACTGAATTATCCTTTTATAATCAAACAATCGATTCTGTTCAAAATAGCATTAACAATACAAGAGCTAAATATCCAAATAATATCATCCGAATTTACTTGAGTGGAGTCTATACAATAAAGACTATTCCATTGACGCTTTCTAATCAAATGCTATTGTTCCTGAATAATGCTACTATTCAAGCGACTTCAACTACGACTGCGGCTGCATTGATTCAAATATCTAATGCACAATTCATCTCTATTAATTCGATTAAAAACGGCATTCTAGAAGGTGGAAAAAACAAGGTAACAGGTATAAAAATAACAAACGGGGGGAAAACACATATTGATAATATTACCATTCAAAATTGTAATAATTCAGGCATTACATTTCTAGGCCGTGGCGATACCACTTATGCAGATGCAAGTTCTGTGACTCGTTGCAATATTCAAAATTGTTCCCCAATTGCT
>CANCKV010000500.1 GCA_947378615.1 Chitinophagaceae bacterium
CTCGCTCCAATGGCACATATTAATGATGGACTAATTTTTAATCAAGCTTTTGTAGCTGCAATTGGCTTTGCAAGTGTAAAAACGATGTATAGTTATTTGGGGTATTATAACGTGTGTCAATTAGGTGGCGAAATCATCAATCCTCAAAAGAATATTCCCCGAAGTATGTTTATTTCTATTGGTGGTATTGCTGTTTTGTATTTACTGATGAATATCAGTGTTGCTTCCGTATTATCAATTGACGCAATCAAGAATAGTAAATTTGTAGTTAGTCTCTTTGTCGAAACCCTATCAGGCACAACTTATGCAACAATTGCCACCTTACTCATCTTGTGGGTCGCATTTGCTTCTGTATTTTCCGCCACATTGGGTTATAGTCGAGTTCCTTATGCCGCTGCTGTTGATGGCGCATTTTTCAAATCGTTTGCTAGATTACATCCTACCAAAAATTTCCCCTATATATCTCTATTGTTTTTAGGTGGCGTAGCCTTCGCATTCAGTCTTTTATTCAAATTAAAAGATGTTATTACAGCTATTTTAGCCATGAGGATATTGGTACAATTTATAGGACAAGCTATCGGGTTGATGTTATTGGTAAAGAGAAAAGGAATTGGAATGTTTGCTTGGAAGATGCCTCTTTATCCACTTCCCGCCATTATCGCCATCATTTTATGGGCATTCATATTCTATTCTACAGAAGTAAAATTCATGATTAGTAGTATTATCATTATTAGCATTGGACTTCTTGCATATTTAATAAAATATTTTTTTGATAACCGATTGAAGGAATGATTTTTAGGGATTAGCTTTAATTGATTCAGTGCCTTCCGTCTTTAACTTTACTGCTTTGAGAAGATTCAGAATCAAACTTCCTTCATATTGAAGAATTGTTTTTTTAAATCTCCAAATAAAACTTCGTTATCATTGCTAACGAAAGTAATTCAATATCACTTTTGACATCAGTTTAAACAAATTGCTTGAAAATAAGTCTGCTTACGATAATTAATTAATTTAATCATGAACAATATTCATCAATCATATTACAGACTATATTCCCTGATTATATTCATCTGTTTATTAAACGTTTATAATTCTATTGCAAACACTTCACTTCTAGATTACTCTTCTTTTTCAAAGCCTAAAACCGATAGTACTGATATTTATTTTGAATCCTATGGAACAACAAAAAAACTTTTCTATCCACGTCCTCAAAGAATGGCAGTAGTTGGAAAGGATATGAATGCAAATGGTGCGTGGAGTTCATTAAATATGAATTATGATAGTCTAAAAACAGGTAAATGGTTTATTGAACAACAACGATATGGAGCCGATGCAATTGTAGGAGGTATTGTACGAGCAGATAGTGCGTTGATTGAAAGGGGAATGATTGCTTTAGAATGGGGCATGAAACAACAGCAGGAAGACGGCTCGTTTTCATGCCCTGATAATTTTCATAGCACCTCTTTTTATATAGAAAGTGTGGCACATGCCTGCCTATTATTGAAAAAGAGTCCGTATTTGATGAAATATGAAGCTAGAATTAAGCTATTAGAAACCTGCATTACGAAAGCTGTTAATTGGATGCTAAGGCCTGATATTCTAGCAAATGGCATCAAAAGGAATTCCCCTTATACGCATCGTCGATATTTAGTTGGGGCTGCAATTGGAGAAACAGGTGTATTGTGTGGAAATAAATATTTTATTGAAGAGTCGGCCAAATTTATCTCCGAAGGTATTTCCTTACAAGATACCGCAGGTTTCAATCCAGAAAAAAATGGATACGACTGTAGTTATCATGCAGTTGGACTTCTCTTTGCACATCGCTATTATGATATTGTAGCCAATGATAAGCAGAAAAAAGAATTGCTTAAAATGTTTGAAAACAGTTTTAATTGGTTGTTAAAAAGAATTGATAATGAAGGTAATATAAATATGGAAGGTAATACTAGAACAGGCTCAAATCAGGAAAAAACTAGGGAAGGAAAACCCAAGAACGTCAGTTATGGTTCCATAACAAATTCCCTTATATGGTGGTCATTGTACAAGCATGACAATCAATTAGAATCATTAGCAGAGAAGGTATTTAATACAGGAAAATTAAAGGCAAGTAATCAAGTGCCAATTAAATAATGAAAATGCAATGAATATATTTTTTGCAAAATGCAATAATTTCAGCGACTTCTACACTCTATTTAATGATAGTCTATTTGTAAATCCTTAATAACTCTTTCTTCAAAAAATTTATTATACTCGATTACATTTTTTGATTCAATAATAGGTTTTCGATGGTTTTTATAATAAAATAATACAATATACTTTTAGAAATTGGATTTATATATTCATTTTTCATTTCCTTTATTCTCTTTTTAGTCAATATTCTCGTACTGTAATCTTATTTATTCTATTCAAAAAATATACTATAGCTATAAGAAATCGAACTTCTCTATAATGGATATAAATTACTGCTAAATAAATTAAAAAGACCGCTATGAAAATGCAAACGGACGGTAATTTCTATCAAATTTTTGCCTGTTTCTATCAAAAGGAGCACTATAAAATACATTGGAAGCAAAATGAAATAAAAAGGCAGATATTTTCTATCAAATATCTGCCTGTATCTTACAAATGGACACTTTTTCCGAGATGTATTTAACGATATTGGAACAATCTAACCATACATAGTATTTAAGGATGCGTTTAATAGATAATCTATTCGTGTTTTGATATTAAACATACAAAACTGAATATTAAGTATAAAATATTATCGCAAAAATCTAAAAATAGTTTTAGTTAAATCACAAATAATTCAAATTCGTTTCAGGAGTCAATGTTAATAAAGTTTCATACATCAATTGTACGGTACTATCAATATCATCCTTGTGCAACATTTCAACTGTGGTGTGCATATAACGCAACGGGATAGAAATCAATACACTCGGACAACCATCATTTGCGTAGGCAAAACTATCTGTGTCAGTTCCTGTACTCCTACTAACAGTGCGCATTTGCAAAGGAATATTACTTTTTTCGGCAACATCTTGAACCAATTGCAACAATTTATTATGTACAGCAGGTCCGAAGCAAGGGGATGGTCCCTTTCCACAGGCGACATCACCTTCAACAATCTTGCTAATCATAGGTGTCTGTGTATCGTGGGTTACATCAGTAATGATAGCTATGTTAGGTTTAATCCTTCTTGCAATCATCTCTGCACCTCGCAGCCCAATTTCTTCCTGAACAGCATTAACAATATATAATCCAAAAGGCAATTGCTTTTTATTTGCTTTTAGTAGGCGTGCCACCTCAGCAATCATAAAACCTCCAATCCTGTTGTCCATTGCCCTGCCAATAAAATAGCCATTCGCCAATTCATCAAATCCGTCTTGATAAGTAATTACAGAACCAACATGAATACCTAGTTCTTCCACTTCTTTTTTAGTTCTAGCTCCACAATCCAAAAAGAGATTATCCACTTTTGCTTGAGGTTCCTTATTCTCGGCATTACT
>CANCKV010000501.1 GCA_947378615.1 Chitinophagaceae bacterium
GTCATCACTGTATTGTATCACTACTTTTCAATTTCACTTGCAAATGCTTTTCCTATTCAAGGGGTTACGCTGACTACTTTTTTGCATGATAGTTGGATGGAAAAAACGAATGATTCAATTGAAAAGCAAAATAGAATCAAATTTGGTAACCGATTATTGACTAAATCTAATCATATATTAAGTGTAACTAAGGAATTAGCTTGTTTATATTCTGAGTCAATTGATGATTCAAAATTGCATGTTCACTTTCCAATACCTCATGGTATTGAAAATTCTAAATTGATATGGCGTGACTCTTATTCAAATAGTATTCATATCGTTTATGCAGGAACAATAGAGTCACATCATTTAATTATCTTTGAAAAGATTGCTAAGGCATTCAATGGCACTTCCAATCAATTCACAATTGTTAGCAATGGTATTGAAGGGTGTCAATTTTTATTAAAGTATAATCCAGCATTAATTCTTAAAGCTCCATTTGAAAAAAATCAGGAAGTATTAGAATATATGAATGATAATGCGAGTGTTATTTTAGTAAATTATGGATTGAATGTTACCCAAAATCCTTATGCTGCCTCAAGCTTTCCTAGTAAGTTTGTAGAATATTGTAGTCTCAACATTCCAATCATTTGCATTGCTCCTTCAAGTAGTCCATTTTATCGGTTTTTGAAAAAAAACAATTGGACTCTTTTGTTTTGTGATGAAAACCAAAGTAATCTTGAAACTCAAATTTATGCCTTGAAAGAAAGGGATATTTGGGAAAAGAATGCAATTCAAACTTCAAATATTTACAAACAATATTTTGAATCAGAAATGATTCAAACCCAATTTGAATCATTAATATTTGAGGAGGAATAAAATATATTCATGTCAAATTCTATTTCTATTTTAATTCCTTGTTATAATGCAAGTCAATATTTGCCTGAATTATTTGAAGGTATTCAGGCACAGACAATTCCTTTTCATGAAGTTATTTGCTATGATGATAATAGTACTGATAATACAATAGAAGTGGCACAAAGCTTAGGTGCGAAGGTTATAGTTGGGAAAGAAAATAGGGGGCCTGCTTATGCAAGAAATCGATTATTAGAGGCCTCAACAGCAAATTGGATACATTTTCATGATGCGGACGATTTGATTGATAATCGGTTTGTTGAGATAGGTCAATCTTATTTCCTAGATGGAAACAGTCAGTTTCTATGCAATACTTATGTTTTCGATAGAAATGACAGAAGTATCAATATGGGAAATATTACGTATGATGATTTGAATAATTCGCAGGATCAGATTGAATATTTTTTGGATAATGTGGGCTTTGCTAGTATGGGACTTTATTCTAAAAAAGCCTTATTAAAAATTGGAGGTTTTCGTCAGGATATCAAGGGCAATGAAGATCCTGATTTACATGTGAGATTAGTAAATGCAGGATTTAAGATTAAATGCATACCTGAGTATTTGGTTACCAAATTAGAACATCCTACTTCCTTTTCACATCAAAATTGGATGCGTTGCTTGGAAGACAAATTATTATGTTATGCGACTTATTTGAGTTTGTTAGATAAAAAACACCTTCAGACAATCGGTAAACATTTAGCACTTGCCGGGGCTTATTTTTATACACACAATAATGTAATTGCAGGAAAAAAAGCATTGCGATTAGCAAAGCAGACAGGTGTGCATACCATTGAAACTTCTAAGTTTTCCTATTTCTTTACCCGCATTTTTGGGCTTCAGTTATATTATTTGTTACTTCGACTTAGGAATAAATAAGGCAATAATATAATTTCTTTTGATAACAACTTTCCCATACTACGAAGTAATGTTCCTGTGTGACCTTCTCTTCAATAAAACACAAGAGAAAGTTCTATGTTTTACTATGTGGCTATGAGCCTATGTGTTTAGCTTTTTTTCTTTTCAAAAAGTTATCTTGAGGATATAAGCCTCCTCATTTATTAATAAGTGAAACTATTTACATATATAAATAGAAGGAAGATATTAAGATAGTTCACAATTCTGAAATAATTTTTAATGACAAAGTATCCAAGTTTAAATGGTCTCAGAGCGATTAGTATTATTTTGGTGTTATTAAACCACTTGGCTATACAAAATAATATTTTTGGTTCGCTGATTAACAATAAATGGCTTTTTCCGTTTATTCGTGTAATTTCTGATGGACAACTCGGTGTAAATGTTTTTTTTGTGATTTCAGGTTTCCTGATTACCTCCTTGATGCTGAATGAAGAAAGAAAGACGAATACAGTTTCTTTTAAAAGTTTTTATATTAGACGAACACTTCGAATTTTTCCTGCGTATTATTCATTGCTACTTTTTTATTTTATACTTCAAATTTTGGGCTATATTAAATTAGATAATGAATCTTGGTTGACCTCTGTCACTTATACTAAATATTTTAATTTTGCTAGTCACGATTGGTACACGGGTCACGGATGGTCGTTGAGTATTGAAGAACATTTTTATTTGTTATGGCCGCTTGTTTTCCTGAAAGGTGGAAAAATTAGGAAATTCACTGTACTTTTTTTTATAAGTATCGTTCCATTTATAAGGTGTTTTCAATATTATCATCCTGTAAGTTGGATTGGTGAGGCGAGTATTTTCACAAGGATAGATTCAATTTCTGTAGGTTGTTTTTGTGCTTTATATAAAGATTCGATCATCAAGAAATTGACTCTTTTTTGGCACATCGTTTTTATTCTATCGGCAAGTTTACTCTTTTTTTCAAGTTTTGTGATTATTCTTTTGACAAAGGCTCATCTTTCGTTTCTATTCATTCCATTTGGAAAGACTTATGGGACAATTGCCAATATTTTAATCGCTTCAATTATGATGTATTCCGTGTTTGGACCAAAAGGGATTTGGTTTAAATTCCTAAATTTTAAAGTGATTAATTTTATTGGAATATTATCCTATAGTATTTATTTGTGGCAGGAATTTTTTATCTATAAATCAGCATTATGGATAAATAGATTTCCTCAAAATATTTTTTTAGTTACAGTTGTCGCAAGTTGTTCTTATTTTTTCATAGAACAACCTTTTCTTAAATTAAAGTCAAGATTTCAATCAATCTAATAGATTAAAAATTTATACATATTCTATTGAAGTTATTTGTTTTAACAAAAAGCTTAAATTTCTACGAATAAAATACTTTTTGAGTAAATGACTGAAAAAATTCCCTTAGTTTCTGTGATTATTCCATTATTCAATGCAGAAAATTTTGTTGAACAAACTATTCAAAGTATTTTAAATCAAACTTATCAGAACATAGAAGTACTTATCATCAATGATGGCAGTATAGACAATGGTTTACAGGTGGCACTACAATATGAAAGAGAGAATGTAAAAATCTTTTCGCAAGAAAATAGAGGAGCTAGTTCTGCAAGAAATTATGGACTAAGGGAGGCAAAAGGAGATTTTGTTCAGTTTTTGGACGCCGATGATTTATTGAGTATAGATAAAATTGAGAAACAAATAAACATAC
>CANCKV010000502.1 GCA_947378615.1 Chitinophagaceae bacterium
TGCTTTAGGACGACCTGCCTACGTGACATCTATCAATCCAGATACCAATACCGTTGTTTTGGGTGAGGAACAAGATTTAGATCAAAATGAAGTCTCGGTTGGAAAAATCAATTGGGTGAAATATCAAGGTATAACAGATGGAATGGAAGCATTGACAAAGATTAGATATAAAGATAAGGGGGCATTGAGTAATCTGTTTCAGACTGAAAATGGCTTGACAATGCGATTCTATGAAAATGTAAAAGGAATTGCACCCGGTCAGAGTGCGGTATTTTATGAAGGTAACGATGTGATTGGAGGGGGGATTATTCAAAGAGGGGCATTGATAAAGGAATGAGAGGGAGAAGACGGAATTCACTTTTAGTAAAGAAAAAAGGCTACCACCTAGTGTGAAATACAGGGATTCATGTTTCTTTTATAGAGCTTTTAGTAAAGAGAAAAAGTTAAACACATAGTGACATAGCCACATAGAAAGGATATAGATTTTTAGGTTTTATTAAAAAAAAGTGCACATAGGAATCCTGCTTCGCAGAATTGGAAACGCTTTTCAGAAAAGAAGTAATATTATAGAAAAGGAGTCTGAAATTTTATTCTCTACACTAAGAGTCTAAGGCGCTAAGGAAAGCAAAAGAAATAATTTGAACAATTTTCAACTATTTTATTAATAAAAATAATAGGAAATATAAGAAAAAAAGCTCAACACATAGGCAGATAGGCTCACATAGAACCACATAGCTTTTATCATGTTTTGTTAAGAAAAAGGTCACATAGAAATGCTACTTCGTAGCATTAGGAACATCATTTTGAATGGTAGTTAGAATTGCTCAATTTATTTATTCAACGTTCCTAAGAATCACAAAGAAGAAGAAAACATTATCTCGCTTTAGTGTCTTTGTGCCATACAAACTTTGAGTTGGGAATGAAAAAGGATTACTTTTTTCATTGTATTTAGAATTAAATCATTCAAATAACAAAAGGAGGCTCCCCGTGTTTGGAGAGCCTCCCTTTTTGAAAGTTTGAAGTTTCTATTTTCAAACTAAATAGAATCTATGAGGGATTCTTTTTCAAGCGAATTGTAAAGTTGTTTATTATACCTCGAGATAATTGAGCACCGAATATTACGGTCTGAAAGCCTGGACAACTTATATCGAATGAACTCGATCCGGGACGATGGGCAGGGATTACAGTTAAATAATCGCCTCCTGGCTTGTAGATTTTCAAGGTACGCTTGTCTTTTACTTCTGAATTTAAAAGTGGTGTTCCGTCATCATCTCTTAAAATATGAAAATCGACACTTGTATGCCTTTCGCCTGAGATACGAAGTATGGCATCGAGCTTTATTTCGTTGGTGAAGGCAGGTTGAGATTTACCCACATAACTTTCTACTAAATCGAGAATGTTTACCACGGAAGCATCTGCAGACTTGAACAATTGGGGTAATATATCGGTACCGGCAGCCTTTGTGATAATTTTTGCTTCTACTGGTTCGTCTTTTACACCCTCGTAATCACTGATTACACCATCAATCTCTGTTATGTTAGCAGGAGTGATGATTACTAATACTGTTTTGTTATCGTTCAAAATATTTCTTGCTGCTTTTGCCTTGCTGATTATCTCTATTTTCGCTCCTTTTAGATAAAACGTGTGCGTTTCATCTAACTGATTTGCAATCGTTAATAATCCCAATCTTTTTGCCTTTACTTTAGCCCTTAAAATATATTTAACAACAGTATCTGTCATTAACAACTTTTTTGTTTCCGAATTAGTTAATCCGACAGGCTCTGTAATTTGACTTGTTGAAGCATTTATTATTTTTAGAATCGTTGCCTCTAAATCATCAACTTCCTCTTCTAATCCTATTACAGCTGTTGCAATTACTTCATTATTGGAGATAGAATCGTTTATTCTAGTGTAGATTTCTTGCTTAGCTCTTTGTGTTTTTGTCATAAAATTTGTTTTATTTCACTGATTAAGTGATTGAAATGAATAACTAAAATTTGCTTTAACTAATTGATTTTAAATATGCAACTCTCAAATCTATCTATAAATACCTCAAAACTGGTACGTTAAAACTGAATCTTTGTATGCCCGAATTTAACCTTTGTATGATAATACTGAGCTTAGCATACTAGTACTGAACTTTTGTACCCTAATACTGACCCTTTGCATGCATTTATCGAAACTTTGGATGCTCGGATTGAACTTTATAGCCTATTCCTGAGACTTTGTAGGGCATATTCTGAACCTTTGAATGCTCGCACCGTGTCTTTGTACGCTAGAATTGAATCTTCGCATGCTAGGACTGAACCTTGATTTGTATGCACTAGAGCCATATTGTCTTAGATAGATTTATTGATTCTTAGTAACAAGACGGGGGGTGGTGGGAAAAGAAATATGAAGTATGAAATATGAAATATGAGTTATGAAATGTGAGTGTGTTATGCGTGATGAATGTTTTGAAAATAAATGACATTTTGCAAGCGTTAAAAAATGAATAAATATTGATACATGATCTACTATTGATCCATCCCTGTGCTGCACCTATAATTAAGATTATGCTTATTTATTTGTGGGGAACAGCAAAAGTAGAGGAAGCATTTGGATAATAGGTGATTTATTTGGGAATGTGGGAATTATACAAATTCACCATAGAATTGTGGAAATGAAATATGAAATATGAGTTATGAAATATGAATTATGAAATATGAAATATGAAATATGAATTATGAAATATGAATTATGAAATATGAATTATGAAATATGAATTATGAAATATGAAATATGAAATATGAATTATGAAATATGAAATATGAATTATGAATTATGAGTTTTATGTTTATCATAGTAGATATTTTGCGAGGAGATGCCTACGGCATGACAGCGAAGGGTGTCTGAACTATGATTATTTGTGATTATTTGTGATTATTTGTGATTAATGATGATTAGAGTGATTAATGATGATTATTTGTGATTAATGATGATTAGAGTGATTAATGATGATTAGAGTGATTGTTTTGTCTGAAGGAGTCATGTTAGGAGCACAATCTTTGGAATGACTTTCAAATTAATTTATTCATGGGCTAGTGGTGAATGTGCTTTAGTCAAGCAATTTCAGATAGACTTAGCTGCCAAATTTCAATAGGACGGGGTTATTATAACAAAGAAAACCGGACTACTTTAATTGACAATCCTACAAAAATGTTATCCCTTTGGGCAATGTCATTAAGTTAAGGAAATTCATAGTGGAGGAAATTACCATAAACACAGGTTTTCATTACCGTTCGCTTCGGAAATCACCACGACTGTCACACAGAGGCAGTAATTAGAGTTTCTCAAGTTTTTTGAGATGACAGTATTTACAACAAATAAAGGTTTCTCGAATGTCATCCCGAAGGGATCTCTTACACAATAAACAGTTGTTTAATTTTGATTAGATCCCTTCGGGATGACAGATAGAGTAAAACAAAATAGCTGATTTCTTCCTCTTTTAAATGC
>CANCKV010000503.1 GCA_947378615.1 Chitinophagaceae bacterium
TCCAAACATGTATTAACCCAAAATCTTCTTCCATAATGAACCGTTTAATTGTGCTTAAAATGATAATTTCATACAAAGGTGATAATTATTTTATCTACTTTTTGAAAAAAGCGAATCTTTTTTTTATTATTTCTTTTTGATAAAAAGTAGATAAAAAAAACTTTACCTTTGCAATAGTTATTCCTTGAAAGGAGTGTCCCTCCCCATTTTTTTACTTCAAAACTTACCTTTATTTATGGAAAATTTATTGTATCTACACGGTTTAGACAGCACATTATCCGAAGAAAAAAGAGCAATCATGTCAGTTTACTTCAATGTAATAGCACCAAATATTGATTACAGGAAAGATAATGTAGATGAAATCATCACTACTATTTTTGATAACAATGAAATACTAGGAGTCGTAGGGTCGAGTATGGGTGGCTATGTTGGATATCATATTAGCAGACAGCGTGACCTTCCTTGCCTATTATTTAATCCTGCCCTATTTGAGAGAAGTGTGGTCCTTAAGTTTACAACACATCCCAAATATGCTTACTATAACAATTTTATGACTATTGTTCTTGGTAAAAAGGATAAGGTTGTCAATAGTGATACAACAATGAAGGAACTAAAAAATGACAATACCATTCAACAGATAACCTTTAGCTATCATACTAGTCTCGAACATAGGATTGATATTAACACTTTTGACTTTGAATTTACCAAATTCTCAGAAACCTTTTAATGCCTATTGATTTTGATTTGCCAACTTTTCAGAAGTTGGTGAAATTTATATTCCGTTTTCTCACACTGAATTTTAAAACAAAAATTAAAGTATATGGAACAAAGAAATGTATGTAAGGATTTCCTGTTTGGAGTTGCTGTTGGTGATGCTTTAGGCGTACCTGTTGAGTTTGAAAACAGACAATATCTACAACAAAATCCTGTTACTGATTTTATGGGGCATGGCACCTACAATCAGCCTGTCGGAACTTTTTCAGATGATAGTTCTCTCACATTTTGTCTTGCAGAATGCTTGCTTGATGGATTTGACCTTAATGTTATCTCCCAAAGTTTCTTGTCATGGTATTATAAAGGCTATTGGACTGCACATGGAGACGCTTTCGACATTGGAGCGACAACATCTGATGCACTTTCGAGGTTGAAAAAAGGTGTTGCACCTGAATTAGCAGGAGGAGACCAAATATCAGATAATGGCAATGGTGCATTGATGCGGATTTTACCTTTGCTGCTATTTATCAAGGATTTGCCCCTTAAAGAACGCTATTCATTTGCCAAACAAGTGGCATCTATCACTCACCGACACCATTATTCCATTATTTCCTGTTTCTATTATCTTGAGTTTGCAAGACTTTTGTTAACTGAACCCGATGCAAAAGTTGTTTACAGTACTCTTCAACCCACCTTTAGGGAGAGTCTTCTAAAATTGGGTTTTGAACCAAAAGATTGGGAAATACTAACAAGATTATTAAATGGGAATATTGCTGAATTGGAAGAGAATGAAATTCAAAGTAGTGGCTTTGTGATTTATACCTTAGAGGCAAGTATTTGGTGTTTATTAACATCTACTTCCTATAAAGAAACCGTTTTGAAGGCAGTGAATTTGGGTAGCGATACAGATACTACTGCTGCAGTTGCAGGAGGTTTGGCTGGCATCATCTATGGATTCGAGGCAATTCCTGAATCGTGGGTAATCCAATTGGCAAGAAAAGAAGATATAGCAGAATTGGCGAAATTGTTGGGAGAGAAGTATTTGTAATCCCTTTAGTCATGATGTTGGATTTATAAAAAGTAGATAAAATAAAATATACATTGCAGTCAAATTAAAATAAAAAGTATGACAAAAGAAGAAGCATGGCAGAAAATTTGGAAATTTTACAGAGATGAATTTGAGGAAAAAACAAATAAAATCATTAATTACAATTATAATAATGAAATTGAATCCTTCTCTGTGATTAATGTCAATGCAAGAGCAAATTCAAAAATTATTAAATTTAATTTAAAAAGCGATAAAAATAATATTGTTGTTGAATTTGATGGTTTGAAGAAAAGCCTTTACATGAAAACTACTGATAAAATCAGTAAAAAATATCCCGTAAGTAAACAAAATGTGATTTTAAATCTTGAAAAAGCAATAATTAGTCAAATTGGTTTTGAAGAAGACAAAATAAAATTTTCAATTCAAAAAGAGTTTTCAATGAATTGTCCAACTCCTTTGAAAGAGAAGTTGAAAGAATTAACTGGAAAGAATTTTAATGGAACAATAGATACAGTTGGGCGAGAAGAAAAATTTCTTACAAATCCTACCCCAATTTATTTCAGTTGCAATGAAAAAGGGGATATAAAAAAAGAAGACTCTGATTCTTTGTTAAATCAAATAATTTCTGAATATTTTAATAGCCTTAATAAAAGAAAGGGTTTTATGCAATGGGTCGAAACGCTCTCAGACGATGAACTTGTAAAAGAATTTGACAGGGATAAAAAAAAACTAAAGGAAAAGATTTCAATGGATTTAAAATTGATAAATAAAATAAATATTCCGCTAAACAAAATACTTTATGGACCTCCAGGAACTGGCAAAACATATTCTACAATTGATAAAACATTGGAAATAGTTTTATCTAAAGAGGAATACGATAAAATTAAAGGAGATAGGAATGCATTAACTTCAAAATTCAACGACCTTTCACTTTTTAATGCAAGTGGTGAAATTAGTCTGAATGGCAGAATTGCATTTACAACTTTTCATCAAAGTTTTAGTTACGAGGATTTTATTGAAGGAATAAAGCCAGTTTTAAAGAAAAAGGAGTTAATCACATCTGAAGAAAATAAAGAACTTGAAAACGAATCTGAAGGGATAAAGTATCAGATAGAAGATGGGATATTTAAAAAGATGAGCAAAGTAGCAACTGATAACCCAACTCAACGCTTTGCAATAATTATTGATGAAATCAACCGTGGTAATGTCTCGCAAATTTTTGGAGAGTTGATTACTTTGATTGAGGATACTAAAAGAAAAAGTGTGATTCCAATCGAAGGAGAGGAAGATGAATCGTTAGAAGTTATACTGCCTTACAGTAAAACTGCCTTTTCTGTTCCCGATAATTTATATATCATTGGTACAATGAATACGGCTGATAGAAGTGTAGAAGCCCTTGATGCTGCCCTAAGAAGAAGGTTTTCATTTGAAGAAATGACACCTGAACCTAATTTGTTAAGTAAAGATTTAGAAGGAATAAATCTACAACAAGTTCTTAAAACAGTAAATCAAAGACTTGAATATTTAAAAGACAAAGACCATAGTATTGGACACGCTTTTTTAATTAATTGCAAAAACAAAAAAGATATAGCAGATGCATTTAATAATAAAATCGTTCCTTTATTACAAGAATACTTTTATAATGATTATGGTCAAATTAAACTCGTTTTGGGTAGTGGATTCGTGGAGGAAGTGCCTTTAGAATTTAAAGTAATCTTTAAGGAGGAAAGGGC
>CANCKV010000504.1 GCA_947378615.1 Chitinophagaceae bacterium
TCGCTAAGGCAGGATAGGCATTACGCCTTTCTACATCGAACCACCTAAAAATAGAGCTCGTATTTTCTGTTAATCTACGAATATGAACCCATTGTTCGCCCACTAATAAAGCGCCCGGAATGCCTAAAAGTTTGAGGTCTTTTTGTATGTTTAGGGTGAAGTCAGTAGGAAAATACATACCCTGTTGTTGCAGTAGTTTGTATTCATGCGTTTGACGTAATTCCGTTTCTATGTATTCTTTTCTAGTGTGTATGCGAAGGTTTTCTGCTTTTGCTTGTGCATAAACTGTTTTGCAGTGATTAACCAAAAGACTCTTAACCTTGTCAAATTCTAATTGATTAGCTGCCGATTCCGGGTACAAACGCATATTTTAGTAAGCTCATTTTTTTATTGAGGGGGCGAAGGTAAGAATTAGTGGTTAGTTGTTAGTGGTTAGTTATAAGTGATCAAGTTTAATTTCTATAAGTAATAATGACTTTGGCTATTCCAGCACTAACCATACCAATTGCTGTAGCGGCAGCCTTGCTTAAATCAATTATTCTTCCTGCAACGAATGGCCCTCTGTCATTTACACGTACTGTCACAGATTTCCCATTTGTAGTGTTTGTAACTTTAACCATTGTTCCAAAAGGTAGCTTTTTATGTGCTGCAGTCAACTTAGAATTATTAAACGCTTCGCCGCTTGCTGTAGCATGTCCGTTCAATTTGTCGGAATAATAGGATGCAAATCCCATTTCCGTATGTAAAGTACCTTTTCCTGAGACAGAATTCTGCGGTACATTCTTTCTATGACAAGCAGCTAAAGCCACTATAATAATGACAAGGAATACAATTTTCTTTAAATAATAAAACATCTAACAATAAAATTTATCAATGATGAAAAATGAACTAGAGGTGAGAATAAAAAGTTAAAAAAGTAATAGGTAATAGGGTTCAAGTTATAAGTATTAAGGAATAGGTTATCTATAAAAAAATACTTATATAGACTTTTAAAGAGCAAAGACAAATGTTCAATATTATTTAAAAATATTCATAAAATATCCCTACACCTTAACCCAAATACTTTTTCCCTAATATTTATAACAAATTACTTATATAACCTATTACCTAGTTCCTTATACTTAATACCTAAAACTTACAACCTAAAACTTACCACTTAATAGTCATTCCCACACACACATGGCCATTCATGATCTAGGTCAATACAGGTAATAATCGTTAATTTATCACCGCAAGGTGCTGCTATAATCCGAAGGTGTTGATTATCCCTACTATAACCATCAAGGGCATATCTACGTTGACATTCAGGTGCATCTAATTGGCTTTTTACTATGTTTACCTTTCCATTATGTAGAATATCAAACACTTCAGGTTTTGTAATATGCCTACATTCCATTCTGCATTCAGCGTGGGGTGTGTAATTAATGACCGCATTTGCCCAATTAAAGCTACTATCCTTAATGATATTCTCCGAAGGAATATAGGCAGTATGCTTTTGATAGGCAGGTCCAAGACAATGCTTTAGTGTGAGCGCAATAATCAATAAAAACAGCATACCAGTAAAAAATAGAAATTTCCTACCATCCCGTTTTAACTTACTATCCCTTATCGACTTGTTTTTTAGTTTCTGAATCATTTTAATATTATTATTCTTAACCCGAATGATTTGAGACTTCCTGCTTTGTCTATTTTTCTTTTTGAATCAATCCTACAGCCTGTTTTTCATTGCTTCATACAATATGATACCTGCTGCCACCGATACATTGAATGAATCAAATTGAGTCACCATCGGAATTGAGAAGAAACTATCTGCCGCCTTAGCAAGATAGGGCTGAACGCCTCGTTCTTCATTTCCCATAATTATACAACAAGCCTCTGCAAGTGGTAATTCATAGATTTTTTTATCCGCTTTCATTTCACTAGTAAATACTTGAACGCCCTTTTCATGCAAAGTATCTACCGCTTTTATCAGGCTATTAACCCTAATAATGTGCAGATGTTCTAATGCGCCTGCACTACTTTTCATCGCCTCTTCGTTCAATGCACCTACTCCCTTGTCAGGTATGATAATGGCCTGTGCACCGCAACAATAAGCACTTCGGGCAATCGCACCGATATTGCGAACATCGGTTATTCCATCCAACATCATCAATAACGGCACTTCTCCCTTTTCTTCAATTTCTGCCAAAACAGTATCTAAATCTTGATATACAACTAAGGCTGCAAGTGCAATAACTCCTTGATGATTTGCCCTTGTCATATAGTTGAGCTTTTCAGCAGGTACCATTTGAAGGGGCACATCATATTCTTTGGATAATGCTCTGATATGGGAAACTACCTCGCCATTAGCATTCTTTTGGAGTAATATCTTATCAATAACACGACCGCTTTGTAATGCTTCTACTAGCGGTTGACGACCTATTATTAAGGAATCTTTCTTTGACATTTTGTAAAAATAACAGAAACTGTAATTACAAAACTACTTAGAAGGGGATAATTAATATTTATGGGCTAAATAGGTTTCAAAATATGGTCAAATTTATACGAAAATCAATAAGTAGCAGGATTCAAAAGACAAAAAAAGGAAAGGCTATTAGAATTTCTTCAAAAAGCCTTTCCTTTTCAAACATATTATCTAATTGCAAATGGTTAATTTACTTTAAGCTTGGCAATCAATAAAATATTCCCAGATGATTCTCCTACCCCAATCTGATATTCTCCACTATAAACCCTGTAATCATTCAGGTTTTCATCAAACTGTCTTAATGAATTAACAGCGATTCGGATACTCACTTTCTTAGTTTCACTTGCATTGATAGGTGCTTTTACAAAGCCTATCAGTGACTTTACAGCACGGAATTGAGGAATATTTTTTGCACTTGCATATACTTCTACTACTTCAGAACCATTTAGTTTAGACGTATTCTTTACATCAAAACTAATTGTAATAGAATCTTTTGCTGTAGCAATTTGTCGAGACAAATATAAATTGCTAATTGAAAAGTCCGAGTAACTCAATCCATACCCAAAAGGAAATAAGGGAGCACCTGTGAAATATTTATACGTTCTTCCCTTCATATTATAGTCCTCAAATTCAGGCAAGTCCTTTTCTGATTTGTAAAAAGTAAGTGGCAATCTTCCTGTAGGATTGTATCCTCCTGTCAAGATTTCTGCTAAGGCATTACCACCCTGCTGACCGGGATACCATGCCTCCACAATGCCATCAAGATTTTCATTTTCCCAATTAAGGGCAAGCGCACTACCATTTGTAACGACCAAAATCACTTTCTTTCCCATCACTTTTAAGGCTTTCAAAGTAGCTAATTGTACTTCAGGTAGGTTAAGGTCAGTCCTATCACCCTTATAAAAGCCTTTCATTTCAATCTTCTTTTCCTCACCTTCTACATTAGCATCTATTCCACCACAAAAGATAACAATATCGGCATCCTTACAGGCATCCACAGCTTTAGCAACGCTATCTTCCTG
>CANCKV010000505.1 GCA_947378615.1 Chitinophagaceae bacterium
CTTAATTAAGCTTGTTTTACTAATTGTACAGATAAAATCAGTTTTACCTCATCGCTTACAACGACTCCGCCTGCTTCTGTAACAGCACTCCATGTTAAACCATATTCTGCACGACTAATTTTTGCAGAAAGTTCGAATCCTACTTTTGATTGACCATAAAAATCGGTCATCGCTCCGCCATATTCTACAGCAAGTGTAACAGGTTTAGTGACGTTCTTGATGGTTAAATCACCTGTCAATTTGTAGTCACTACCTTCAATTTGTGAAAACGATGTTGATACAAATGAAATCGTAGGGAATTGTACGGCATCGAAGAAATCTGCACTTTTCAAATGTCCATCACGTTGTTCATTACTCGTTGAGATGCTGTCCACCTCTGCACTAAAACTAATCTTTCCGTCACTAAAGTCTTCTGCTTCAGCATCTAATGTTGCGTCAAACTTAGTAAAGCTTCCTGTTACTGTACTAATCATTAAATGTTTCACTTTAAAAGTGATTTCGCTATGCATAGCGTCTAATTTGTAAATAGCCATATTTGTTGTTTTTTGCCCCATTCAAGGGATGTTAAAAAAATATTTAATTATCAATTTTCAATTAAAACTCCCATTTTACCCAATTGATAGTCTCTGAATGCCTCCATAATTTCAGTTTGTGTATTCATCACAAATGGGCCATGCGAGACAATCGGTTCATTCAAAGGCTCACCTGTTCCAATCATTAACGTGGAATCCTCTATTGCCTTAATCAGAAAGCTTTCACCATCATTATTTAAAATAGTCAAATATTGACCTGATATCTCTTCATTATTCTCGCCTACATGTACTTTTCCACCTAATAAATAGATGAAGGCATTGTGGGAAGAAGGGATATCAAATTGGAATGCACCACCCTTTTTAATCATCGCAGTAAAGGAATTCACGGGTGAAAGTGTGGGAATTACCCCTTTGACACCATTCAATTCCCCTGAAACAATATTTACTCTCGCTAATTTATCTTCCGACTCTATGAATGGAATTTCTTCTTTGCTTGCAGGTGTATAAGTCGGTTGGTCCATTTTATGCTTAGCAGGCGTATTTACCCACAATTGTATTAATTCGACCCTCCCCCCTATTTCGTGAATGTTGCTAGACATCCTTTCGCTATGTATAATGCCCATTCCTGCATTCATCCACTGTACGCCGCCTTCATAAACAGTGTGATTATTTCCCCGACTATCTTGGTGATTAATCCCCCCTTGAAACAGATAGGTAACTGGAGAAAAACCTCTATGAGGATGTGGTCCTACACCTGATTCTGAAACAGGCATATCCGTTGGCACTTCAATATTTCCATGATGTAATAATAGAAATGGGTCTATTTGTTCCGCTTTTCTAGACGGAAAAGCTTGTCGTACTACCATTCCTCCCATATCAATAAGACCTGCGTGAATAATACTCTTTATCGTTCTTTGTTTGCTCATTTCGTTTAATGCTTAAATCTTTATTAATTATATCTACTATCTCATGGGAATTTCCATCAATAGAAGTTCTGTTTCGCTAGTTGCCTGTATAGTAATCTCATGAACATTTGAGATACCTAATCCATCTCTTTCATTTAAAGCAATGCCACTTAAAACCACATTTCCTTTGATAACAAACGCATAAACACAACTATCTTTCTTGTGCAATTGATAGCTTAATTCGGTGTCCATATCTAGGCTTCCTAGCGTAAACCAAGCGTCCTGATTTATCCAAACTGCACTGCTATCATCAGGGGCAACAACTGTTTGAAGTCTATTTTTTCTTTCAGAAATAGGGAAAGACTTTTGCTCGTATCTAGGGGTAATATTTTCTTCTTTAGGCAATACCCATATCTGCAAAAACTTCACTTCTTTATTATGATTTGCATTCTTTTCACTATGAAAAATACCTGAACCTGCACTCATAATCTGAACATCTCCTTGTTTTATTATTTCGTGTCTGCCAGTTGAGTCCTGATGTTCCAAATCACCACTCAATGGAATGGAAATAATTTCCATATTTTCATGAGGATGTCTTCCAAAACCCATTCCTGCAGCAACTGTATCGTCGTTCAAGACACGTAACGTTCCAAAATTCATTCTATTTTGGTCATAGTATCCTGCAAAACTGAACGTGTGATAACTGTTCAACCAACCGTGATTCGCATGTCCCCTTGTGTTTGCTTTGTGTAGTATCGTATTCATTGTATTCATATTTATTTAATTAATAAAGTGCGTGTATATACATGTATTTGTTCAAAAAAAATTTTACATTTCAGCTACCCTAATCTTCTCTAATAATGCATTCAAAACTTTCGCTTCTTCTTCTTCCAAAATAAAATTCGATGCAGACTTCTGTTCTATCATCACAGTACTTTTAGCAAGAACTTCTATCCCTTTCATTGTAATGGTGATGACGGTTTCCCTTTTATCAAATTGGGAAGTATTTCTCTCTACCCATTCCTTCAATTCCAAACGGTCAATTATTCTTGGCACATTTGAACTCTTTTCAATCATTCTGCTTGCAATATCCCTAACACACATTTGTTCAGGGTGTTTTCCTTTCAAAATTCGAAGTACATTATATTGTTCGTGTGTCAATCCGAACTTTTTCAGTTCTTTAGTCATCAACGTCTTCAGCCACCATGCAGTATATAATATATGCAGCACGGCTTTTTGTGATTCACTTTTAAACTTAGTACTCTTTATTGCCTGTTCTAATTTCATCTCCGATGCAAATATATGTACATACATCTAATTTGCAAATATTTTTTATTTTTATACTATATCAATCAAAGTTTTATAATCAATTGACATTATTTGAAGGAAAGCAAATGAGCATTCTTAGATAAAGTAAGACTATAAAAAAGTTTTAAGTTGAGGTCAGTCTTTGATTTTAGTTTCAAATATCAATGATGTTTATTTATCGAAACGCATCAATCCATTCATTTATAAAGTATTATTCCTTGAATAATTTGATGAATATTTTTAGAGCTAGGAATTCTACAAATCTTCTAGATAATTATGTAATAACTAATTAAGTTCTACACTAGACTTTTGCCCTCTAATAACAGAACAAAATGAATTACACAAACAAGTTGTTTTCCTATATTTTCATTGGAATCATTCTAAAAATCATTCATAGCCCACCTAGATTTTAAATTGAGCTTTTTGATATTATTTATCAAACACCCAAAAAGATGTTGCTCACATGTGAAATCATGTAGCTGACGGATAAAATGTTATTGATGACGAATAAGATATTATCACTAACATTCGAAATTATGTATCTGACAGATAAGATATTATTGGTGACGAATAAGATGTTACCACTAACATACGAAATCATGCAGCAGACTGATAAGATGTTATTGATGACAAATAATATATTATCACTAACATACGAAATCATGTAGATGACATGGGGTTTTAGGTTTTAAGTTTTAGGTATAGGGTTTAGGGTTTAGGGTTTAAGGTTTAAGGT
>CANCKV010000506.1 GCA_947378615.1 Chitinophagaceae bacterium
AACAATTCAAGGAAGTGAAAGATGTTCATCATCTGCATGTATGGGCATTGAGTAGTAATAAGAATGCATTAACTGCACATTTAGTTATTGAAGATACTGACCTGACTCATTTCGAAACGGTCAAGCACAAAATAAAACATTCCCTTCATCATCTAAATATTAATCACTCAACCCTTGAAGTAGAATTAGCGATTTGTAATGAGGCGAGTTGTGATTAGGTAAAAGTATATTTACTCTTACTTTATTTTGCTTTGCTATTTTATAAAATTCTTTATGATTTTTAATCATTTTAAAATGGTGATATTGAAATGTTTTTGATATTAAGTTAATTGATTTGTTCTCCTGTAATCAGTTTTCTCAACCACTTATCCTTTTTTTTACACAACTCTAAAGTAGATAATAAAAAAACAATTACTTTCATTCCCAAATTATTAATAATGAGAAAGTATCAACTGTCGGCAACGGCATTACTTCTGCTAGTTTTTGGCTTTATAGCTTGTAAACAAAAGGCAGATTCGAGAAAGTTTATTGAAACTGCAAACTTTGACAGCACTGTCAAACCTAGCGACAACTTCTTCTTGTATGTAAATGGAAAGTGGATTAAAAACACGGAGATTCCTGTAACTGAAAGTGGAATTGGTTCATTTTTAGACTTGTATAATCGTACAAAAGAACATTTAAAAAGTATCTTAGAAGATGTTTCAAAAGGTGGACAGGTTGATGGTAGTATTGAACAGAAAGTAGGTGACTTTTATGCTTCAGGATTGGATTCAGCCGCAATTGAAAAGCTTGGATATGAACCGGTAAAGCCAGTTTTGAAAGAAATAGATGAATTAAAAGATAATCAGTCAGTTGTTACTTTTATATCAAAACAACAAACTGAAAATACAGCTATTTTATATAATTTATATGTTGGTGCAGACGATAAGAATAGTAGTGTAAATATTCTTGGTTTTGCACAAGGAGGGCTTGGATTGCCAGATAGGGACTATTATTTTAAAACAGATCCTGCAACGGTTACTATTCAAAATGCTTACAAAAATTATTTGAAGCAATTGTTTGTTTTGAGTGGAAGTGATTCAATAGCTGCTGCTAAAAATGTAAACGTTGTCTATGAATTGGAGAAACAATTGGCAAGTAGTCATCGTAATAATGTTGAACTTCGTGACCCACAGAGTAATTATAATAAACTAGCAATTGCCGACCTACAAAAGCAAATGCCATTGTTTGATTGGGTAGGATTGTTGAAGACTTTGCATGTAAAGGCTGATTCTGTAAATGTAAATCAACCTGCCTTTTATACCAAAGTAAATGAATTACTAAAATCGACTCCAATTGATGCTTGGAAATTATATCTAAAGGCAAATATTCTAAAAGATGCGGCTACAGCCTTAAGTAGCAGCTTTGTAAATGCAGATTTTAATTATGAAAAAGCACTTAGTGGTCAACAACAGATTAAACCTCGTTGGGAAAGAATCTATAGGGCTGTTGATGGTAACTTGGGAGAGGCACTTGGTCAGTTATATGTGAAGAAGTACTTTACAGAAGATGCTAAGAAACGAATGCTAGATTTGGTAAACAACTTAAGTATTGCCTTCGAAACAAGAATTAATAAGGTAGATTGGATGAGTGATAATACTAAAGTAAAGGCTATCGAAAAGCTACATTCTTTCTTGAAGAAGATTGGCTATACTGAAAAGTGGAGAGACTACAGTAAGGTTGTCATCAAAAAAGATACTTATTATGCCAACCTAGTTGCTTGTTCAAAGAATGAATTTAACTATCAAATAAGTAAGGCAGGTAAGCCTGTTGATAAAACGGAATGGGGAATGACACCGCCTACAATCAATGCCTATTACAATCCTCTTTTTAATGAGATTGTATTCCCCGCAGGCATTTTGCAATTTCCTTTCTTTGATCCAGAAGCTGATGATGCCATCAATTACGGAGGCATTGGAATGGTGATTGGTCATGAAATGACACATGGTTTTGACGATCAAGGTGCACAATATAATAAAGATGGAAATTTGCAAAATTGGTGGGCGAAGTCTGATAGTAGTAAGTTCGTTGAAAAAAGCAAGTTGATTATTAATCAATATAATGCGTACACGGTACTTGATACTTTGCATGTAAATGGAGCGTTAACTACAGGTGAAAATATGGCTGACAATGGTGGTATTGCTATCGCTTATGATGCTTTCAAAATGACGAAACAAGGACAAGATTCTGTGAAAATTGATGGATTTACTCCTGATCAACGTTTCTTTATTTCTTTTGCTCAGATTTGGCGTAATAAACAAAAGGAAGCTAAACTGCGTCAACGTATTAATACAGACCCGCATTCTCCTCCATTGTGGCGTGTTTTAGGGCCATTAAGCAACTTTACTCCATTCTACACTGCATTTAATGTAAAAGAGGGAGATAAGATGTTTAAACCAGAAAAGGACAGAACGAAGATTTGGTAAGAATTCTGATATTTAGTGATTCAAATGCCACATAAAGTACCAACTGCTTAATTGCAAATGTTTGGAATTTTATGTGGCATTTGATGTTAACATAGTTATTACAACCCTTTCAGATTTATTTTTTTAAAAACTCTTTTATAGGTAATAATTGTTACGAGTAACCACTAAAAAATTTACTAAACAGGCTTTTTTACTTTCATTATTCTTAAAAACAAATAACCAACAATCATTGCTAAAGTTGATGCTATTAAAATAGCAATTTTTCCAATGTTGATTGCAATAATTTCCTTGAAAGCGAGTGTGGTAACAAAAATACTCATGGTAAATCCAATGCCACATAAAATTGAGGCACCTAACAAATGTAATTTAGTTGTGCCTGTAGGCAAATAAGCCCATTTCAATTGAGTCATGATAAAGACTACTAAGCAAATCCCAATTGGTTTACCTAAGAACAATCCTGCAATGATTCCTAAACTAAGTGTGCTATTCAAATAATAAAAACAATTTTGCGGGATTTCAATCGCAGTATTTGCAAGAACAAATAGTGGTAGAATTATGAAATAAACAGGGAAATGAAGACGTTGTTCATATTTCTGTAGTTGATTAGTAGGTACACAAAATGCTAAAATGACACCCGATACAGTGGCATGAATGCCAGAATGAAACATAAAATACCATAATAATATTCCCATGATAATTTGTGGAATACCAAATCTTCGCATAGTCTTATTCAGTATCAATATTAATGGTATTATTGAAATGGAAATAAAAAGAAATTTTAAATGAATCATTGCTCCATAAAATAGTGCGATAATAATGATTGCTCCTAAATCATCAATAATGGCTAGAGCTGTTACAAACACTTTTAGAGATAAAGGAACTCTGCTACCAAGCAAAGAAGCAACTCCTAATGTAAAAGCAATATCTGTTGCCATAGGAATGCCCCATCCTGATTGATAATTTGTTTGATAGTTGATAATTGAAAATAGGATAGCAGGAACAATCA
>CANCKV010000507.1 GCA_947378615.1 Chitinophagaceae bacterium
GTTCAAGAAGTCGCTGCAGCATCAACACCTACACCATCAGTTGATGTATCAACTTTGGAAGAGGTCGTATTAATGCCTCGTTTGAGTGACACCATGACTGAAGGTGTAATCGCTTCTTGGCAAAAAAATGTTGGCGATATAGTTAAAAAAGGAGATGTCATTGCCGAAATTGAAACAGATAAGGCCACAATGGAACTTGAAAGCTACAAAAATGGTACGCTTTTGTTTCAAGGAGCAAAGGTTGGTGAAAAAATTCAAGTCAATGATCTGCTTTGTATTATTGGAGAAGAAGGTTTTGACGTAGCTAGTACTGTAGCAGCTTTGAAAAATAATGGATCTGCAAGTACTGATACAATTGCAGCGACTCAAGAAGAACCTAAGATTATAGAAACTGTTACACAAGCTGCTTCCGCACAACCTGTTGTAGTCAATGAAGGAAGAATATTCGCTTCTCCATTGGCTAAAAAGATTGCTGCAGAGAAAGGAATTGACTTGAAATATGTGGCAGGAAGTGGTGATAATGGAAGAATCGTTAAAGAGGATGTAGATAATTTTGTTCCTTCTGTTGGAAAAGTAACTGAAATAGTTGCGGCACCAATTGTTCCTTCTACACCTGTTGTTGCATCAACTCCTGTTGCTTCTGCCCCTGTTACAAAGACTTCAACGCCTCCTACTACTGTTTATGGAGTGGAAAGCTATGATGAAGTTCCTGTTTCTCAGATGCGTAAGGTAATTGCTCGTCGATTGAGTGAAAGCTTATTTACAGCTCCTCATTTCTTTTTAACCATGAGTATTGATATGGATGCTGCAATTGCTGCCCGTACCAAGATTAATGAAACTGCAAAATCAAAGATAAGTTTTAATGATTTGGTATTGAAAGCTACTGCTATTGCCTTAAAGCAACATCCAAAGATTAACAGCAGTTGGTTGGGAGATAAGATTCGTACAAATTATCATGTAAATATTGGTGTAGCTGTTGCTGTTGAAGACGGATTATTAGTTCCTGTAGTTCGTTTTGCAGATACAAAATCTTTAAGTCAAATCAATGCGGAAGTAAAAGATTATGCCCAAAAAGCAAAGGATAAGAAATTACAACCTTCTGATTGGGAAGGCAGTACATTCACTATTTCTAATTTAGGCATGTATGGTATTGATCAGTTTACTGCTATAATCAATCCTCCTGACGCTTGTATCCTTGCAGTAGGAGGTATTTCGCAAGAACCTGTTGTAAAGAATGGTCAAGTAGTTGCAGGAAACATAATGAAATTGACATTAAGCTGCGACCATAGGGTTGTAGATGGAGCAACAGGGGCTGCATTCCTTCAAACAGTAAAGAGTTTATTGGAAGAACCTGTTAGAATGTTGGTTTAATAAAGTGGTACGTTATAGGTATTAAGTTATAAGTAATAGGTTAAAAGTATTTCTTAACACTAAATTACAATTTTAAAAAGCATTTTATATAAAACAAAAAGAATCTGTTTCGATGAACAGACTCTTTTTGTTTATTTTATTTTAATGGTTGTACAATGTTTGATAGGGAAATTGACAGAATTAGCGATAAAACACATTTCATTCGCCTTTTTATGTAAGGTTTCTGCTTTTTCTATCAATACTTTTTCTGTAATAGTCACTTGAGGAAATAATGTGACAGAAATAAACCTCCCACTTCCATTTGGCTCTTCTTTCATTTCACCTTTTGCATTGTCAATATACTCTGTCACAACAATTCCTTGTTCTGAACATAAATGTAAATACCATAACATGTGGCATGAGGAAAGAGAAGCTAACAATAATTCTTCGGGATTATGTTTGGTAGAATCACCCCTAAAAGCAACATCAGAAGAACCTTGGATAATGGCTTTATTATTTATACGAATTGTATAGTCCCTTTCATAACTTTTATAGTCAGTAGTACCGCTACCCCTATTGCCTGTCCATTTTATTTCAGAAAAATAATGATGTATCCCTTTCATAAAGGAATTATTTGAAAATAAGGTAAAAAAATAGTTTTTATTTTAGATAAACTTTTCTATAGGTACAAAGAACGTATAACTTAATACTTACAACTTAGTACATTTTTAAACGTTCTCCTTTTGGAATAATGCAGGTATTGTTTTTAATATCAAACGTATGTCATTCATAAAACTATGATTTTCGGCATACTTATTATCCAACATCAAACGTTCGTCTTCACTCATCGCACCCTTTTTTCCTCTTTTTTCAACTTGCCACAATCCTGTAATGCCTGCTGGAGCAGAAAACCGCAATGAATATCTATCAGTAGTCAATTTCTCTGCTTCGTATAATGGAAGTGGTCGATTACCAACAATACTCATGTCGCCAATAATAACGTTCCATAACTGTGGCAATTCATCGATACTTGTATTTCGGAGCACTTTCCCAACTTTTGTAACTCGTGGATCATCTTTTAATTTAAAGAACGCTGAACCTGCATTTGCCTTTCTAAATTCAGCAAAATTCTTTTCGCACCATTGATTATCGTCAGAATAAAAAGGTTGCTGACAGCCTGTACCCATTCTTCTACAATCAGGACAAAGTACAAAAGAACTGTTTGAGGAGGAATCCGAGTCATTTTCATCAGCACTATTTGCAGAATATTGATTCAAGTGTTGTAAATCTTTCAGACGCTTATCTGCATTTACAAACATAGATCTGAACTTATAAAATTTGAAAATCTTATAACCTGTTCCTACTCTTAAAGCGTAATAAAATACCGGACCTCTCGACTCAAGTTTTAGTAAAATAATTACGACTAAAAGCAAAGGTGACAAGGCAATAATAGCCGCGCTAGCAAATGCTATATCAAAGATTCTTTTTATTAATGGAGTTTTAAAGGAGGGAAAAGTTGAACCGCTTTTTTCTTTATGAAGTGCAGTCCAATTATATATTAAATAGTTTATTCTAGTTTCTAATACTTTTGGTTTCAATGGCAACTTAAATACATCTGCTACACCAAACTTGATGGCTTCTATAATTGAACTACCACTAAAATTATTTGTCAATATAAAATAGGGAACATTTACAAAGTGTTTTCTTTGTAGTGTTTGTAATAATGAAACACCATTAGGTCCAAAAATTTCACTTTCTACAATAATGGCTTTGATTTTCAACTTCTCTTTTTCCCAATGAGTAAACAGCTGAATACCCGTGCCAAAAAATATCAGCTCATGACCTTTGAATACGCACTCTTTTAATGCGCTAATGTTTTTTTCATGAATTGCTATACATGCTATATACTCAATGTCATTATTGGCAATTGTACTCATTGTCATAGCCTGTATTAAATAGTTGAAATTTTGCCTGTTCTTCTTAAGATAGCATTTATCCTAGCTAGTAATTCTCTTGGATTAAATGGTTTAATCAAATAATCATCAGCACCTGCCTCTAAACATTTGATTCTTGTTTCTGTACTTTCTTCACCTGATAAAACAATAATAGGGAT
>CANCKV010000508.1 GCA_947378615.1 Chitinophagaceae bacterium
AGAAGTTTGTATGGCAATCAAAAACTGACGTTAGTTTTTCAACCGCATCTCTATACTCGAACCAATGATTTGGCAGATGAATTTGCAGATAGCTTAAGTATGGTTGACGAATTAATTCTGTTGCCAATCTATCCTGCAAGAGAATTGCCGATACCGGGTGTGGTGAGTGAGTTGATTTTAGACAAAATTAAACTTGCAAACAAGCAAGTGTTGAGTAAAGTTGATTTGTTGAAATGGGTGGAGGCTAACAAACCCAATTTATTGGTGATGGCAGGTGCAGGAGACATTGATACGCTCTTGAAACCGGTAAAGGAAATACTTGAAATGTGAAATATGAAGTATGAAATATGAGTGTTTAGTAAAAAAATATAGAAGAAATTAAAATGATTATCAATGAAAAATCATTGTTATCATTTTAAATCATTTTAAATCATTATTGTGGAGTGGAAGAAAAGAATATTACAAGTAATGTGGCTGCTTTTAGGGGCAGGTACGATTGTATTGTTCGGTGCGGCGATGGTGCATAAAAATAAGATGCCCTGCTCGGATGTAAAGGTGGAAATAACGGGTGCTGAAGAGCATTTATTTATCGATGAGAAAGATGTATTGGAATTAATCAATAGTCATGCGAACATTAATAATGTTCAAATGAATCGGGTTGATTTGAGGGCAATAGAAACGGAGCTAGAAAAAACAGCATGGGTTAAAAATGCGGAGTTGTTCTTTGATAATAAACAGGTATTGCAGGTAAAGATTGAAGAAAGGCAGCCTATTGCAAGAATTTTTACCGTTCAAGGAGAGTCCTTTTATATGGATGAAACGGGAGTAAGACTTCCTCTAAGCGATAAATTAAGTGCGAGGGTGCCAATGTTTACAAACTTTCCGAATGACAAGAAAGTAATGGCGGCATCGGATAGTATTTTGTTGCAGGGAGTCGTACAAATGGGAAAATATATTACTGCTGATAGTTTTTGGCGTGCACAAGTTGAACAGGTCGATATCACTCCACAAGGAACCTTTGAATTGGTGCCTACAATTGGTGACCAAATCATAGTTTTTGGAGATGCAGAGGAGATGGAAAACAAGTTCAATGCTTTATTTACTTTTTATAAAAAAGCATGGCTGCAAAATGGAATTAATACCTACGAAAAATTAGATATTAGATTCAAAAATCAGGTGGTAGCATTAAAACGTGGAACAGCGGTTGAAGTGGCAGATACAGCAAAGGGAATGGCACAGATTAATGCCCTGATGAAAGGAAATGTGGTGATGACAGCAGATGAGAAAAATCCTGTAGTAAGTGTGCAAAAAGACTCCGTTGTAGGGGTAAAAAGCACAAATAATGCAGTTACAAAAAATTATTTTACAAAAAATGGTGATTTGAATAATAAAAAGAAGAATATTTCGTTATATATAGTGAGAAAGTTGAAGCAACCTGTAGCGAAGGAAAAAGTTCGACTGGAAAAAAAGAAAGATTAGCCACGTTTTGAGTGTTTACTTTTCTTTTCTGGAGTATGGAATATTGATTAATGAAATATTAAACTGATATGAATAACATTGAGTCACCGATTATTGTAGGGTTAGATATTGGAACTACCAAGATTGCTGTTATTGCTGGACGCAAGAATGATTTTGGGAAACTTGAAATACTGGGATTTGGACGTTCAGACAGCAATGGTGTGCAACATGGGCAAGTTCTGAATATTGATTGTGCGATGAACGCAATTCATCAGGCATTGAAAAACTGTGTGAAAAGTAATCCTGAATTGGAAATCAACGAAGTTTACGTGGGTATTGCTGGGCATCACATAAAAAGCATGCAGACTCGTGGTGATTTGGTGAGACAAGATTCGGAAGTGGAAATTCAACGTGCTGAGATTGAGCAGTTGATTAACAATCAGAAGAAATCATTTATCCCTCCAGGAGATGAAATTATCGAAGTGATTCCTCAGGATTATCAAATAGATAATTTCAAAAATATCAAAGACCCGATTGGTTATAATGGGGTGAAAGTGGGCGCTAACTTTCATATTATAACGGGCGATAGGAACGCAATTAAAAATATCAAGCGTGCAATTGATAGAAGTTCTTTGATTACAAAAGATTTAGTTCTACAACCATTAGCGAGTGCTTGTGCTGTTATGTCTGAAATAGATATGGATGCAGGTGTTGTAATTCTTGATATTGGCGGTGGCACAAGTGATTTAGCCATTTTCCATGAAGGAATCTTAAGGCATACTGCTGTGATACCTTTTGGTGGAGAAAATATTACCCACGACATAAGAATGGGATTAGGCGTATTAAAGGGACAGGCAGAAGCTTTGAAAGTGCAATTTGGTAGCGCATTAGCAAATGAGGCAAACGCAAATGCCTACATTACTATTCCTGGATTAAGAGGAATGCCTGCAAAGCAAATTAGTATGAAGAATCTCGCTGAGATTATTCAGGCTAGAATGGAAGAAATTCTTGACCTTGTTTGCATCGAATTGAGAAAAGTAGGTTTAGATTCTAGGTCTCTTTATGGTGGTTTAATTATTACAGGAGGTGGTGCTCAGTTGAAACATTTAATTCAATTGACAGAATATAGAACAGGCTTAAATGCTAGGATTGGTTTGCCAAACGAACATTTAGCACCTAACTATCATGATGAATTGAAGTTGCCTAACTATTCTACTTGTATTGGACTAATTTTAAAAGGGTTCAATGATTATGACATTCAAGTAAAAAAGTTTCAGGATACAACTGTAAGGCTTGAAGTTCCAAAGGGACCTAAAGCACCTAAGGCACCCGAAGCGCCACCTGTTGTAGATACGATACCACCTGTTGTTGAACAGCCCCTTCCAGGAAAGGATAAGCCTATTGATAGGTCTAAATTCTGGGATAAATTTAAAAACAGGTTAATTGACATTTTTGCAGATGAAGAAGATAAAAAAATATAATAAAAAATAATTGGTGACTGTAAAATGAAAACAACAGTTATCATGTAATAGAAAACAAAGATTTATTAACAATTATAATCCCCCCGTACGATGATTCATTTTGATTTGCCTAAGCAAAAATCCTCAATCATAAAAGTGATTGGTGTAGGTGGTGGCGGCAGTAATGCTGTAAATTTCATGTTCAGTCAAACTGTTGAAGGTGTTGATTTCATAGTTTGCAATACCGATGCTAAGGCATTGGAACAGAGCAGAGTACCCAACAAGATTCAGCTAGGTCCTTATCTAACACAAGGACTCGGTGCAGGTGCTAATCCAGAAGTGGGTAAGAAAGCAACTGAAGAAAGTCTTGAAGAAATAAAGAAAATTTTAGAAGTAAATACTAAGATGGCATTTATTACTGTCGGCATGGGTGGTGGTACCGGAACAGGTGGTGCTCCAATCATTGCTCAAGTATGTAAATCTCTTGGCATTCTTACTGTAGGCATTGTAACGACGCCTTTTAGTTTCGAA
>CANCKV010000509.1 GCA_947378615.1 Chitinophagaceae bacterium
GCAATCATGCGTATTGAAAACAAAACGTATGGAGTATGTAGAGTTACAGGCAAGCTAATTGATAAGGCTCGTTTGAAAGCTGTTCCTCATGCAACACTTAGTCTTGAAGCCAAATTAGGTTTGGTAAAACCTGGTAACGGTGGTGGAGATTAATTTTTTAATAGTGAATAGTTAATGAAATATGAATAATGTGTGAGAAAAATTCATTTGTATTCTGTTTCAAGAAATAACTAATAAAAAGAGCCTGATAGATTTACACTATAGTTTTTTCTTTTTAACGAAGAGAAACTATAGCAGTATGTTTATCAGGCACTTATGCATTAAAAATCTATTGAATTTTAAACCTTTCTTTGTACTCAATAGTCCTTAAATACTCTGCTATAAATTGAGACGATTTCTTGGCACACGAAAATAGTTTACATACAAAATTAACTTCATGAACAAAAAGTTATTGCAACTACTTTTTACTTTACTATTCCTCATTTTTACGTCTTTAAGTCAAGCTAAAACAATAAAAATATTAGTCTTTTCCAAAACAAATGGTTTTCGACATAAGAGTATTCCTGCTGCTAAGGAGGCACTTATTCTGATGGCAAAACAACATAATTGGACACTTACATTTACTGAAGATTCCCTCGCCTTTAATGATTACAAATCTCTGAAACAGTATAAGGCAGTCATCTTTTTGATGACGACAGGTAAGGTGTTTGGTACACAACAAGAAGAGGCTTTTCAAAAGTATATTGAAAAAGGAGGAGGACTTATCACTTTACATACGGGTACAGATTGTGAAATGAAATGGGATTGGTATATGAATACAATTGGTGGAAAGTTCAAGAACCATCCAAAACAGCAACAGGCTAAATTTATCGTTGAAGATAGTATTCATCTTGCTACTAAACAATTGCCTAAAGAATGGATGCATTTCGATGAGATTTATAACTTCGTCTCGCCAATTGTTTCGACTGCACATATTCTTATTTCTGTCGATGAGTCTTCTTATACAGGGGGAACGATGGGGACAATCCATCCTATTGCATGGTACAGCTATTGCAAAAAAGGAAAGATATTTCAAACTGCATTAGGACACACAGATGATTGTTATGTTGATAAGGAGATGTTGGAACATGTTTTGGGAGGAATTAATTGGGTGATAGGTGTTAAGTAATAAGTAATAGGTAGTAGGTATTGGGTAAACGGTATAAGGTAAAAGGTATAAGGTAAAAGTTATAAGGAATTAGATAGTTTTAAAGAGTTATTATTATGATTAAGAGTTGTAAGATTTTTGTATTGACAGTTATATTGGGTTTATCAATCTCGTCTTTTGCCCAAAAGAAAACATATCAACTTTGGTATGATGCACAGACCCCTAATAGAGGGGCAGATTATAGTCAAATAAAGGCAGGAGGAAAACCTTATGATGCTGATTGGGAAAATTGGTCTCTACCAATTGGAAATGGTTGGTTAGGTGCGAGTGTTATGAGTAGAACAGATACTGAAAGAATTCAATTGACCGAAAACTCTTTAGACAATAAGAGTTTATATAGTTTGGGTGGATTAACCAATTTCGCAGAATTGTATCTTGATTTTAATCATCACAATACTACTGAATTTAAAAGAGGGCTTTCTATTAGTGATGCAGTTGCTTTTACCAAATACAAACAGAATTATGTTACTTATTCCCGTGAGTATTTTGCAAGTTATCCAGATAAAGTATTGGTCATAAAAGTAAAAGCTAACGTAAAAGGCAGTCTGTCATTTATTGTTCGCCCTGTTATTCCATATTTGAAAAGTATAGATACGACTCCTGAAAAAAATTATCGGACAGGGATTGTTTTTGCAAAAGGAAATACAATAATACTTTCTGGAAAGATGGGTTATTTCAATATTGCTTATGAAGGGCAAATTAAGGTAATGCCTTTTGGAGGAAAGTTAAATCCTGTTAATGATGCGAATGGTGACCACGGAAAAATTGAAGTGTCTAATGCAGATAGTGCTATTATAATTGTCGCTTTGGGAACAAGTTATAAATTGGATAGCAAAGTATTTACTGAACAAGTGCCTGCAAACAAAATTAGTGGCAACCCTTCTCCACATGAAAAAGTAACAGCTATCTTGGAGACTGCTGCAAAAAAGAGTTATGCCCAATTATTAAAGACCCATCTCGACGATTATCATATTTATTTTAATAGGGCACTGTTTGACCTCGGTGCCAAAGAACCGATAATACCAACTGATAAATTATTGGCAGACTATAAAAAAGGTAAGCATGACCCTTATTTGGAAGAACTATATTTTCAATTTGGTAGATACCTTTTGATTTCATCTTCCCGTCAAGGTTGTTTACCAGCCAATCTTCAGGGTATTTGGAGTCAATATGATGTATCCCCATGGACTTCTGGCTATTGGCATAATGTAAATGTGCAGATGAATTATTGGCCTGCCTTCAATACTAATCTTGCCGAGATGTTTACGGCTTACAGTGATTATAACGTAGCCTTTAGGGATGAGGCAAACAATTTGGCCACAAAATATATCACCGAAAATAATCCTTCCGCTCTATCGAAAGTAGTAGGTGGAAATGGTTGGACAATAGGTACAGGTGCGAGTCCATACATTATCTTCGGGCCGGGTGGACATTCAGGCCCTGGAACAGGAGGCTTTACTACCAAACTATTTTGGGATAATTATGACTTTATCCGTGATATAAATTTGCTTAAAAAAACAGATTATCCTGCTTTATTGGGCATGGGTAAGTTTTTAAGTAAAGTTCTTAAACCAAATGTTGATGGTTATTTATTAGCGAATCCTTCAGCCTCTCCCGAACAAAAGGTAAAAGGACAAAATTATACCACAGTAGGTTGTGGATTTGACCAAGAGATGATTTATGAGAATCATCATGATGTATTGGCAGCGGCAAAACTATTGGGAGATAAAGACCCAATCATTAATGTTTTGGAAAATCAATTGCCAAAACTCGACCCTATTCAAATAGGTTGGTCTGGACAAATAAAAGAGTTTAGAGAAGAAAAGAAATATGGTGATATAGGAGAATATAAGCACCGTCATATTTCGCATTTGGTAGGTTTATATCCGGGAACGCTTATCAATTCCAATACTCCAGCTTGGATGGATGCTGCAAAGGTTACTTTGACAGAAAGGGGGGATTTCTCTAAAGGATGGGCAGTGGCACACCGACTCAATCTTTGGGCAAGGGTCAAGGAAGGGGAACGTGCCTATACTTTGTTTCAAAATCTGTTAGCAACTTGTACACAGGATAATCTTTGGGATACACATCCGCCCTTTCAAATAGATGGCAATTTTGGAGGGACAGCAGGGGTAGCAGAAATGCTGTTGCAGAGTCATGAGGGATATATTGCCCCTTTGCCTGCATTGCCTTTAACATGGTCAACAGGAAACTATAAGGGATTGGTGGCAAGAGGAAATTT
>CANCKV010000510.1 GCA_947378615.1 Chitinophagaceae bacterium
TGAGTATAAAAAAACATGAAAATATATGTTGAGATAGATAACTGCAAGAACCCAAACTTTATAAATGGAAAAGAGGGTTATCAATGATAAAGTTAATAGCAAATAAGTTCTGTTTGTATAAACTACCAATTCATTGTATTCTTCAGTAATAAAGTCTTTTGCTTCCATTATTTAAATGTATTTGTTATTATTAGAAACGCCTCTTATAAAACAAAATAAATGAAAATAGTAATTAAATTATCTTTTGGATTATTTAATTCATACACGTTCTCTTGTCATCACAGTATAAAATAATTCAAACCAGTTATAGATGCTGTAATTCTTTTACATCTAGCTAATCAAATTAACTTAATTGCAATTATGGGGATAGTTTTTAATGTTTACTTAAGCGAAAACACAGTTGAACCATTTGAAGTGACAGTGAAGAGTATAAAGTAATAGAAATTAGGTTATATTACTTTTAGAAAAAACAGGTAAAGAGTCTGCTAGATTAAATATAGTTGCTACATCTTACATAGCTTTGCCCATCAATTTAAAATACAAAAAATGAATACAACAATTCAATCACGCAAATTAGGCAACAACGGTCTCGAAGTATCTGCTATAGGACTAGGTTGCATGGGAATGAGTTTTGCGTATGGGCAAACACCCGATAAGAAAGAAATGATTTCGTTGCTTCATGCGGCAGTGGAACGGGGTGTAACCTTCGTTGATACTGCAGAATGCTATGGGCCATTCTCAAATGAGGAATTGTTAGGTGAAGCACTTGTCCCATTTAGGAACAAAATAGTATTGGCTACCAAATTTGGTTTTCGAAAGGGAAATGCTAGCCTTGGAATGGATAGTAGTCCTGAAAATATCAGGGCTGTTACGGAGGCCTCCTTAAGGAGATTAAAGACAGATACGATTGACCTCCTTTATCAACATCGTGTTGACCCAAATGTACCAATTGAAGAGGTTGCAGGAACCGTAAAGGATCTGATAGCTGAGGGCAAGGTGAAATATTTTGGGATGTCGGAAGCAGGAGTTCAAACGATTAGAAAAGCCCATGCAGTACAGCCATTATCAGCAGTGCAAAGTGAATATTCGCTTTGGTGGCGTCGTCCTGAAGAGGAATTGATACCCACACTTGAAGAATTAGGGATTGGATTTGTGCCATTTAGTCCTTTGGGCAGAGGGTTTTTGACAGGTAGCTTTCAGAAGGATATTAAATTTGAAAATACAGATTTACGCAATCGGCTACCACGCTTTACTTCCGAGGCTCTCGCCGCTAATCAAGGTCTAGTGGATTTAGTAACTTCTGTTGCCAAACAAAAAGTAACAACTCCAAGTCAGATTGCCCTTGCATGGTTATTGGCACAAAAACCTTGGATTGTACCAATTCCTGGAACGACCAAACTTCATCGTCTTGAGGAAAATATTGGCGCAACTAATATTTTATTATCCAATAAGGAAATGAATGACATCAATACAGAACTTGAAAAAATAAAGGTAGTAGGTAACCGATACCCTGAGGATATGGAAAAAGTAACAGGTAAGTAATCTACTTGCTAATCAACGATTTAATTTTAATAATCTCAAGAACTTTAAATACAAATAATTGTTTGGGTAAGAGTTGCTCAAAGGTATATGGATATTAAAATTATAAAGCGAAAAATATGAACAAGTTTGAAGTAAAGGCATTTGGAACACAAGCTGCTGATGCACCCCTAAAACAGTTGACTATCAACCGTAGGGAAGTGCTTGCAGAAGATATTGAAATTGAGATTATGTATTGCGGGGTATGTCACTCCGATTTGCACACTGCCCGTAATGATTGGGGCGGTACTGTTTATCCTGCTGTTCCAGGACATGACATTATTGGAAAGGTAACAAAGATAGGAAGTGCAGTTACAAAAGTAAAAGTGGGAGACTTTGCTGGCGTAGGTTGTTTGGTAGATTCTTGTGGGGAATGTGATAGCTGCAAACACGACCTTGAACAGTATTGTTCGAATGGATGGACAGGAACCTATAATGGCAAAGACAAACATTTGGGTACACGAACTTACGGTGGATATTCCGAAAAGATTGTTGTGGATGAACATTTTGTATTGAAAGTACCCGCTAATCTCAATTTAGCTGCAGCTGCACCCTTGCTTTGTGCGGGTATCACTACTTGGTCACCGCTACGTCATTGGGGAGTCGGAGAAAATAGCAAAGTGGCAGTTGTCGGATTGGGCGGATTAGGTCACATGGCCATTAAGTTGGCAAAAGGTTTAGGGGCAGAGGTCACACTCTTCTCTAGAACTCCAAACAAAACGAAGGATGCACTTGAACTCGGGGCTGATGAAGTGGTAATTTCTACTGATGCCGACCACATGAAATCAGTAACAAGTAAATTCGATTTGATAATAGATACTGTTCCTTATATACATGACATCAATCCCTATATTTCTACCTTAAATGTAAGTGGAACAATAGTTATTGTTGGATATTTGGGTGGATTAGAACCTCTGTTGAATACAGTTCCATTAATATTGGGCAGAAAGTCGGTGGCTGGCTCATTGATTGGAGGCATAGCAGAAACACAAGAAATGCTTGATTTCTGTGGCAAGCATAATATTGTTTCAGAGATTGAAGTGATTAAAATACAAGAAATTAATGAGGCTTATGAAAGAATGCTGAAAAGTGATGTCCGTTACCGTTTTGTAATTGATATGGCGTCATTGAAAAATTAAAAATAATAAAAGGTATTTTCTCAATGCACAAACGATTGGCAGTACCAATCGTTTGTGCATTTAATATATTGTCGAGTTGAAAATAAAATGAAATTCGTGTCCCTTTTTTCCCTTGATTACTTTGTCTTAAAAGCTCCAGAGAATTAATGCACAATACAAATATTAATTGTGCCCCCTTTTCACATATCTCAATGCCCCTTTAGTAACTAGAAAAATATAGACACCATTTCCCAACCCAACAAGGGATTCTATAAATGAGTATCTCCAATGCAGATAAAGGGCATCAAAGCCATATAATAAATTAGTAATCAAGATAACCAAAACTGCCATTAGGAATCCCCCAAATAACTTGATATTTACTTTTTGGTGAGAAGTAAATAATCTAAATATAAGATTCATTAATACCAATCCGTGGAATAATATTTGAGCATAATAGATTTCATGACGAAGTTCAGGTGCATAAAACCACAATGAACATCCAATCCCAATTAATATAAATGTAATGATGAAAACTAAATGACTATAATTGTGATTATCCTTAATTTGCTGAAAATAACACCCTAGACTTAAGAATATAACCGTGAATAAGTTCAATCCGATATATAGGTTTCCAAATATCGTCATGATGTCTGCTAAAAATGAAAATATTAAAAACAAATAATAGTAAATACTAAGTTTCCTTACCACAGAAGACCATAAGACCCTAACCAACAAAATTGGTATAAGGAATA
>CANCKV010000511.1 GCA_947378615.1 Chitinophagaceae bacterium
ATATTATTTCTTTTGCCTTCCTAAGCAAATCTATTAAAGTCTCAAATAGTAGCCTTCAAACATCAATTCTTTACACTAAATACAAACTTTTCATTTACTATTGATTAATTATTGTATTATTAGGTCACTTCATAGCATCTCATACACAGATGGTTGCCTTACATACAGACATAGATGCCTTACATACAGACACAGATGCCTTACATACAGACATAGTTGTCAAATATTCAAGTTAGATGCAACACATACAATCAAAGTTACTTCATATCTTAAAATCATAACACTACATACAAACATAATAGCACTACTTACAAACATTCTTTCAATTAAATATCAAATTAATACCAAACTATTATCTATTGAATGCTTTACATAAAATTCATCTGTCAAATTTATGAATATGCTTTAAAGGATGCTGAATAAATAAATTGAGCAATTATAGTATCTTTTTATAAAGCAGCCCAAATTCTACCAAGTAGAATTTCCATGTGAACTTCTCTTTAATAAAACATAATAAAACTATGTACTTACTAGGTGAAACTATCTGCCCACTATATAACATCTTTCAATAAAGGCGTTCCCAATCCTTCTCAGAAGGATTCCTATGTGACCTTCTTTTCAATAAAACATAAGAAAAAAGCTGTATTTTTTCTATGTAGCTATCTATGTGGTATCCTTTCTGCCTCGCGGCGTGAGGACACTCCACGAGGCAGACTGCCGAGGTTCGTGTCTCCACGAAACTCTTTAATTATCCTTTCTGCCTCGCAGCGTGAGGACACTCCACGAGTCAGACTGCCGAGGTTCGTGTCTCCACGAAACTCTTTAAGCGAAAAACTTTTATGCACCCTTTAATAATTGGGCAGCGTTTGTAGATTTTCTTTTATCTATAATGTTTCTTTTTATTTTTTTGTACGAATAATCTAAAAAGAAAGGGCATAATCATTTTTCCTTTCATAATTTATCCCCCTTTAAATTAGGGTATTGTGAAGTCGTATGATAAAAAAAACTAAATTGCACAATTAATTATAACTAATGAAAAGTTTTTACAAGTCTGATTCGTTCAATAGATGAGTTGTTTAGGAAAATTAATCGAAAATTCAAGATTTAAACTTTATGAAACAACGAATTGAATCTATTGATATTTTACGGGGTATTGTCATGATTTTGATGGCTTTAGATCATGTACGGGATTATTTTCACCAATATTCTTTTTTCTACGACCCCACTGATTGGCATAATACAAGCCCCGTTTTGTATTTCACTAGAATTGTCACTCATGTCTGTGCACCATCCTTCGTATTTCTTTCAGGCATCTCTGCCTTTCTTTCAAGACAACATAAAAGCAAAAAGGAAGAATCAATCTACCTTATTACTAGAGGTCTTTGGCTTATTTTTTTGGAGATGACTGTTGTTAATTTTGGTTGGTTTTTTAATCCATTTTTCCCGTGCCAAATATTTCAGGTCATGTGGGCTTTAGGTTTTAGTATGATTTGTTTGGCAGGACTCATTTATTTGCCTCAGAAATTTATTTTTCTAATTGCAGTTATTTTGATTGGAGGGCATAATGCTTTTGATGATTATCACATACCTGGGAATGGGGCTGTAGCTATCATTTGGGGTTTTCTGATGCAATACAAGCAATTTACTATATTTAATACACATTGCTATATAGCATACTCTGCAGTTCCATGGTTAGGAACAATGGCTTTGGGCTATTCATTGGGTTATCTTTTTACAAAAAATTGTTCCTTAAAACAAAGAAATTCGATATTGTTATCAGTTGGTGCCTGCTTTTTGGTAATATTTTTCATTTTAAGATCGATTAACGGATATGGTGACCCTTATAAATGGACTCATCAAGGAAACTTGGCACACACTTTTTTTTCGTTTATGAAACTTTCCAAATACCCCCCCTCTCTTGATTTCTTATTATTGACCTTATCGTTCGCCATTCTCTTTTTAAGATTTAGCGATCGACCTTTAAATATTATCACCAAAAGAATTGCTGTATTAGGACGTGTCCCCATGTTTTTTTACTTAGTACACATTTATTTGATTCATATTTTGGCGGTATTCGCCGCTAATTCCACAGGCTATAGTTGGAGAAATATGGTGGGTCTTAAAAGTTGGGTATTGCTTGAACCTTCTCTAAAAGGTTATGGCTTTAGTCTATTAACTGTTGTAATTATTTGGTTGAGTATTATTGTCGTTATGTACCAACTTTGCAAATGGTATGATAAATATAAAAGAAGAAATAGGGGTAAATGGTGGTTAAGCTATTTATAAACAGATTTGTAGCTAATGTTTTACATTTGGGTTGAAAATAGTTTATAAAGAGGGAGCATGAATGTGAATCTTTCATGCCCCCATTATTTGTGATTTATAAATTGATGAATCAAATCATTATTCAAGAGTTTTCAGTGACTTCCTGATTATTTCAACACACTCCAAAATTTGTTCTTTTGTGATGCATAGGGGAGGAGCAAAACGAATCTTGTCGCCATGAGTAGGTTTTGCCAATAAACCATTATCACGCAATGCCAAACACAAATCCCAAGAAGCGTCAGGGTTATCATGCCCAATTACTATAGCATTCAACAACCCTTTACCCCTGATAGATTTGATGAGAGGAGAGTTTAATTTAGCTAATTCATCTCTAAGAATTATACCTAAAGCTTCTGCATTCTCTGCCATTTGTTCATCTCTTAACACTTTTAAAGAGGCAATAGCCACAGCACAAGCCAAAGGATTCCCTCCGTAAGTACTTCCGTGTTCGCCTGGCTTAATGGTAAGCATGATTTCGTCGTCAGCCAAAATTGCTGCAACGGGCATTGTCCCACCGCTTAATGCCTTCCCTAATATTAATATATCAGGACGGACTCCTTCATGATCGCAGGCCAATAATTTACCAGTGCGGCAAAGACCAGTCTGAATTTCATCCGCAATAAAAAGCACATTGTATTTGGTACATAATTCCCGTACTGTTTTCAAATATCCTTCAGTTGGTATGACGACACCTGCCTCCCCTTGAATTGGTTCAACCATGAATGCTGCCACATTTTGGTCTTTAAATGCATTTTCCAATGCAATCGTATCATCATAAGGAACTGTCTCAAATCCTGGCATGAATGGACCGAAATTTTTATAACTACTTGGGTCTGTAGAGGCCGAAATCGCAGCTAATGTTCTTCCCCAAAAGTTACCTTCTGCAAAGATGATTTTTGCTTTGTTTTCAGGCACTCCCTTAACCATATAAGCCCATCTTCGTGCAAGTTTAATCGCTGTTTCGCCACCTTCTACACCTGTATTCATTGGTAAAACCTTGTCATAGCCAAAGTATTCTGTGATGAATTGTTCATATTCACCCAAAATGTTGTTATGAAATGCTCTCGAAGTAAGTGTAAGCTTTTGTGCTTGAGAGGTAAGGACCTCGATTATTGCAGGATGA
>CANCKV010000512.1 GCA_947378615.1 Chitinophagaceae bacterium
AACGGCAAGGTCGGGCTTACCATCTCCGTCTAAATCTCCAACAGCAACACTGTATGGGCTTGAACCTGTGGCATAGTCAATTTCTGATGCCATAGATATATTACCTACTGTACTTGTATTTCTGAATACACCTACTTTATTACCATTATGACTAACGATTACCAAATCAGGTTTCCCATCCCCATCAAGGTCGGTAGCACAACCGCCTAATGGGAAAGTACTCGTACTTATATCCACTTTTGTTGCAAATGATATGTTTTTCACCCCAATACTAGTATTTCTCAATATTGAAATGGTATTGCCATTTTGATTGGTTACTATGATGTCCGACTTACCATCTCCGTCGATATCTGAGACGGTAACTGATTCAGGTGCTGAACCAACTGCACTGTCAATTTTAGCTGAAAATGAACTTCCATTAAAGACTGTACCCCCACCTGCAAAAGTCACCATAAAAGGCTTTGAAGAGGCTGCAATTAAATTATTAACTGTCACTGTAATTGGGAGATATGTTGCACCCGCAGGAACAGTAACAGTCAATGATGTGGCAGTTGCTGCACTTACAGCAGCTCTTACTGAACCAAACCAAACAATATTATTGGAAGGTATGGTACTAAAATTAGTTCCTGTGATAATTACGGTCGTTCCAATTGCCCCCGAAGCAGGTGAGAAAGTGGTGATAGTAGGAACAGGAACAAGAAAAGTAAATCCACCCAAGGAACTCGTACTAGAAGATGTAGTTACAGAGACATTTCCTGACGCACCATTGCCAACCGAAGCAACGATTGCTGATGAAGAAACGACGGTAAAAGAAGTGGCAGGCACACCACCAAAACTAACGCCTGTAATATTATTAAAATTATTGCCACTAATAATTACAGAAGTACCTGCAACAGCAGATAAAGGCGTAAATGAAGATATTACAGGTTCGCCAATTTGGTTTCGAAGTATTGAAACAGTATTAGCACCCGCTGCAGCAGCAATTATTTCTGACTTTCCATCGCCATCTAAGTCAGCTGTTGCTACACCATACGGATTAGCAGAAGTTGCATAATTCTTAGTGGCATCAAATGATAAGCTACCTACAATACTAGTATTTCGGAAAACAGAAATATAATTTGAAGGTGAAATATTTGCCACACTAATATCGGGTTTACCATCTCCATCCAAATCAGCGAGTGAAATAGCAATTGGAGTAGATCCTGAACCTGTTGTTAAATCAACCCTTGACGTAAATGCAACGTTGCCTATTGAACTGATATTTTTCAATACAGATATACTAGCCCCTGCACTATTAGCCGAAACCAAATCGAGTTTTCCATCTCCATCTAGGTCACCTACGGCAACACTGTGAGTCCCACCACCTACAGAAAAAGTAACGACAGGTGCAAATGAAAGTGTCCCAACGGTACTCGTATTTCTTGTAACAGAAAGTGTTGCATCGGAATAATTAGAAGAAATAATATCCGTTTTCCCATCTCCATCTATATCGCCTACAGATACTACATAATTTCCATTATTACCATTTCCAACATTATAATCAACTTTGGGAACAAAAGAGACATTGCCAGGTGTACTTGTATTTAAAAAAACTGAAATAGTTCTACTTCCCGCATTTCCTACAACAAGATCGGGTTTACCATCCCCATCAAAATCACCTGCAGCTACCCATGAAGGAGAAGAAACTGCAGAAAAGTCTGATTCGGATGATAAAGAAATGCTTCCGACAGAACTTATATTCCTAAAAACACCCAACTTATTTGCGTTGTAAAATGTCATTGCAATATCAAGCTTCCCATCTCCATCTAAATCAACAACACAACCTCCTGTTGGACTCGAGCTTGTTGCAAAATCTAATTTCGAAGCAAATGAAGGATTACTTTGACTAATATTCTTTAGTATTGAAAAAGTATTACTGCCTCCATTTAAGGCAATCAAGTCAGGTTTTCCATCTCCATCAATATCCCCTACACAAGTGATTCCACTTCCTGAACCTACTGAAAAATCAACTTTAGTTGCAAATGTATTTGTAGAAAATGAATTGCCTCCACCTGAAAAAGTCACAATAAATGGATTGCTCGAAAAAGCAGTTAAGTTATTGGTAGTAACAGAAATTGGCTGATAAGTAGCACCTGTTGGAACTGTTACAGTCAATGAGGAAACTGTTGAAGCAGTTACTGTTGCTTTGACTGCTCCAAAATACACGATATTATTGGTGGGAGTGGTGCTAAAATTGTTCCCCAAGATGGTCAATGTAGTTCCAATGTTTCCTGAAGAGGGAGAAAAGGAAGTGATTATAGGCGCAGAAGCGATAAAAGTAAATCCAATTAACGAGCCTATACCAGAGGCATTCGTAACAGAAATACTGCCTGAAGCACCATTACCTACTGTGGCAATCATAGCAGTTGAAGATAGTACAGTATAAGTTGCAGCCGAAACTCCACCGAATGCGACAGAAGATACATTATTAAAATTGCTACCACTGATAATAATGGTGGCACCTGATTTTGCAGAAGTAGGCGTAAAAGCTGATATGACAGGCAATTGTGCCATTGAAATATTGGAGAGTGCCATTAAAACGATAAAGACAGAAACTATACTTTTCAAGAGACTTTTTTTCATAATTGATATAATTGTGATGTTAACTTATTTATCAATGCTTTGATGAAATATTTGAAGCAAAGGAAACAAATTAAAACTAAGGGTAAAAAAGTATTTCATTTATTTAATCAAGGATTTTACTACAAGGCAACTAAGGGAAAACAATATTCACAATGGTTTCAAATAAAACAAATGAATACTTGTGATTCTACTATATAACTTCTTTTCAGAAAGTCGTTCCTATTGCTACTTAGTAGGATTCCTCTGTGACCTTCTTTTTCTAAAAAGTATAAAAAAAGGATAGTCCTTCCTATGTGGCTATGTGCCTACTATATAACTTCTTTTCAAAAAAGCTGTTTCAATGCTACGAAGTAGCATTCCTATGTGACCTTCTTTTTACTAAAAAATATAAAAAACTATGTCCTTCCTATGTGGCTATGTGCCTATGTGGGCTTAGTGTTAAAACTCTTTAGTAGTAACAAAATCTCAAAAGAAAACTTGAACAAAAATATATTTCCCAACTTTTTAACCATCCTGTACTTAGGGGTACAGTGGAAATCGTAGGGGATTGTATTCAAAAAGGAAACAACAAATAAAAGGTTGCTATGAAGGCAGTCTTACCACATGAAACAATTGTTTATAGTAATACCAAGAATTTTTAACGTTAACTAGCGTTGTTTCCTAAATTCTTCAGAAGAATCTAGAAATGCCATTCTTTACTCATAATTCATTACTAAATTATCCTCTTACAATCACAAAAAACACATAAATCAAAAGAATCATAGTTCAGATACGCTTCGTTGTCATGCCCTAGGCATCTCATCGCAAAACACCTCCCAAATATGA
>CANCKV010000513.1 GCA_947378615.1 Chitinophagaceae bacterium
CTACTTTTCCTTCAAAAAAACAGAAACTCAAAAAGTTGCTGCACGGATATTTGACTATAGAGTCAAAAAGGCTTGCAGTAAATATGATAGAAATGCTCTAAACCCATTGATAAATAAGGGTTTCTTAGTTATTGAGTAAGCACTATTTAGTGTTTTTTTAGGTCTTCAGTTGTTTCAAATATAGTAAACCCAAATTAGACATATAATCCTATCTAAGTTCCACCCACTCACTGATATTGTTATTATTACTTATAGCAGAAACAAAGAACCGATTATCAGCGGGAACAATTGATTTTGATTTATTGAAAGTGGTTACATTATCTGATGTAATAATCTTAATCAAGGTAGCATACTCCAATTTTTCATCTACTAAAGGGGGTAAAGCGAAAATGGCATACCCCTTAATTTTTTCTTTTGCTCCAATTTCAAATTTATAATTCGTGGAATCCTGTTTAAAAACAATTGGCTTAGTAGGTAAAGCGCTATCAATCCATTCCATAGGGGGAATAAGTGCAGGGAGTACATAATAATTAAATCTCAAGCTATCAGCCCACCCATTTGTATTTTTCATTAAATCCTGACTACTAAAGAAGGCACTTCCTAATACATTTTCATTCTCTCTAATTGCTTGAATCTGTTTTGGCAATTCGTTTTTATCTTTCCATGCCGCATTGATATTCGCTTTGTAAAGACTATGTCCAATATATAAATGTTTTCCAAACGTATGTTTACTCCACCAATCCAACAATTCATTGTACGGACAAAGCTTATTTGAACATTCCCAATAAAGTTGTGGAGTAACATAATCAATCCACCCATTTTTTAGCCACAATAATATGTCTGCATATAGGTCATCGTAACAGGTTGTTCCAGCAGTAGTATTGCTGCCATCTACGTCTTTATTTTTATTGCGCCATACACCAAAAGGACTAATCCCAAATTTTACACGGCTATTTGTTGTAGAAATAATGTCATAAATATTTTTAATGATACTATCGCAATTACTTCGTCTCCACTCATCTTTAGATAGCCCATGCCCATAAATTCGATAGGCTCTTTCGTCTGGAAACTCTTTTCCTGTAATTCTGTAAGGATAAAAATAGTCATCCATGTGGAGTCCATCCACATCATATTTTTCAATCAAGTCTTTCACCACTTTTGATACATACGCTCTTACTTCAGGGAGTCCCGGATTGAAATACTTTGTATTGCCATAATTCAAAAACCATTCAGGATGGGTGTGGGTGATATGATTAGCTGCAACAGAAGAATGTTTTAGGTTAAAAACGGCACGATAGGGATTAATCCATGCATGAAACTCCATTCCTCGTTTGTGGGTTTCTTCAATCATGAAGGCAAGAGGATCATATTCTGGATTTGGGGCGACACCCTGCTTCCCACTTATGTATTCGCTCCAAGGTTCATAAGGGGACGGATAAAATGCATCAGCAACTGGACGTATTTGCATAATGATTGTGTTGATACCATTTCGCTGATGCGTCTCTAATAATTTTATGAAAGAAGATTTTTGTTCTTCCGAAGAAAGCCCCTTTTCTCTAGGCCAATCAATATTTTCGACAGTTGCAATCCATACTCCCCTAAATTCAAAATTAATCTGAGCATGAGTAACTGAAATAGAAACAAATAGTAGAAGGGAAATAAAAAGATGTAAAAAGAAAGGTCTCTTCATGCCCCGAAGGTAAGAGTTGAGTTGTGAAATATGAAATAAGAGATAGGAAATATAAAATATGAGATATGAATTATGAGATATGAACTATGATACATCATAATTCATATCTCATAATTCAAAGTTCATTTTTTGTGACGTATCTTATCTAGTAATGTATTTAGGACTTTCGCTTCCTCTTCAGATAGATTAGAAATAATTCCAATTAGTTCGTCGTCCTGTTTATCGAGACGTGACAATAATTCTAGCCCCCGTTCAGAAATAATGACATCAACCAATCGTTGGTCTTTGGCATTCAGTCTCTTTATCAACAACTTTTTCTTCTCCAATCTCACCACCATTCTACTTGTATCACTATTTTTATCAAGCATTCTGTCTCGAATATCCATTGTACTTAAAGGGTATTTGCTACCTCTAAGTATCCTTAGGATATTAAATTGTTGAGATGTAATATCGTGAGGTTCGAAAAATACTTTTTGTTTCTCATGAATCCAATTAGATGTAAATATCATGTTAACTATTGCCTTCTGATGCTCATTCTTAAAGGACTTTTGTTTAATCGCATTATCTATATTCATTCCTAAGGATTTTTTAATTTCATCATTCAAACCAGCTTTTCAGACTCAACTATAGTTTACTAATTGTTGCAAATTAAAATAAGTGTTACAATTGCTAATTCACTTCAGTATAAATGAATTACTATCTCTTACTAAAAACTTAATCTTCCCATACAGTAAGTCCTTCGCTACAATTAGCGCATATATCTATATTCTTTCTGCTTGTCATCAGTTCCTTACGAAACTGCTTATAATTGTCATTATTCCATGTTTCTTTAAAACTTTGCGTTGATAAATTTCCCAATTGATGGCTTGCATCCTTATCAAAACAGCATGGGACAACCAAACCATCCCACGTGATAACATTAGCATGCCACAATTTCCAACAGTGATTCATCAAACCACTTTTAGATTTCACTTTCCCATCTTTTCCTTTCCGATACCTACTATATTTATCAATAGTTGGTATTAATTGATTGGGGTCATTTTCAAAATCATATACTTGTGCAGTTTTATATCGAACTTGATCAACACCAATTTCATCGCCAAGTTTTTTTATTTCTTCAATCTGATGTTCATTTGGTTTCACAACTAGAAACTGAAAGAAGACAAAAGGTGTTTTGCTATTCAATTCTTTCTTCCATTTCACAATATTTCTTGCACCCTCCAAAACTTTATCGAGTTTCCCACCTACTCGGTATTGTTGATAAACATCCTGTGTTGTTCCATCCACAGAAATAATGAGTCTATCAAGCCCACTTTCAACAGTTTGCTTTGCTTTTTCGTCTGTCAAATAATGTGCATTTGTACTAGTTGCCGTATAAATTCCCTTGGAACTAGCATATTTTACCATATCCAAAAAGTCAGGATTCAGAAAAGGTTCACCTTGAAAATAAAAGATAAGATATAGTAATTCCTTATGAATTTCGTCAATTGTTGTTTTAAAAAAGCTCTTTTCAAGCATGCCTGTTGGACGGGTAAATTCCCTGAGTCCACTTGGACATTCTGGGCAGCGAAGATTGCAACTAGTTGTAGGTTCGAACGAAATTGAAATTGGGTATCCCCACTGAATCGGCTTTTTGAATAGTTTGGATAATTGAAAACTCATTATCACTTTTGATGCATTCCACAATCGAAGGAAAGTGAGTTTCTTTATGAGGTTGAAACTATCGTTTAAATTAAAATAA
>CANCKV010000514.1 GCA_947378615.1 Chitinophagaceae bacterium
CCAAAGGGCGATAGCTGACTATAATCAATAGGCCGATAAGATTGACTAATATTACCATAAAAGCTAAGATTGTTTTTAGGTTTAAATTCAATCCCAATACCACTCAAAATAAACCTTCTATCCTTACTTTGATTGGAATTTACTTTGTAAATACTATCAGTTATATAGCCATCCACTCTACTTCTTAGAAATTCAAATCGGATACCCGGCGTGATAGTAAGTCTGTCATTAATCCTAAAAATATTTTCAATAAAGGGAGCAATATTAGTGGTAGAGAAATTTAGATTTGTTCCCCAATCGCCCATTATAGATAAATCAAAATCACTGTTTGTAGTTCCCTCCCCATCTTCAAGTCGCTTGAACCAAGCATGACTAGCCCGAAGACCACCCGAAAAGGTACTCTTGTATTTTCCTGTCAAATAGTTGATAGACAACCTTCCTTCTGTAGTAATATTATGCATATCCTCACTCTCCACTTCTCTAATAACATATTGATTGGTGGCGGGGTCGATAGTGTCTAATGCACTTACACCCCCATCCTCATTACGCCATACCAACGAACGGTTGCTAAACAGATAAGAATTGATGAAACTAATAGTGGTATTCTCCGAAGGTTTATAGACGATAGAATTACTGATAATATTCCAAGGACTCTTTAACCAATTCCTTGCCCTGATAGAAGCTTTTGGATTTGCATCAAAAAGACTATCCGATAATCCGCCCGGCATTTGAATGCGATTGCGAAGAAAGGAGTATTCGAGACTGACTGTTAATTTATTGGTGGGCAAATAGGCAATCTTCCCAAATCCAGAAAGCTGACTCTGCTGACTGTTAGGCCGATACCCATCCATATTTCTCTTTTGTAGAAAACAATAGTAGTTGAATTTAGCATGATTGCCTCCAATAGAAAGAAAGGAATTATACAATCCATAACTGCCAAAAGTTTGAGAACCCATCAACTGAAATGGAATATTCTTTGGCACATCTTCGGTAATATAATTAACCATTCCACCAAATTGTGCCCCAAACTGAAGGGAAGAGGCACCTCGAACCAACTCTATTCTTTTCACTGCCTCCATTGCAGGTATGTAATAGGCTTCGTTATAGCCATAAACATCCGCACTGATATTGTATCCATTTTGGCGAGTATTCATTTCTATACTTTGATTGGGATTCAATCCCCGAGGAGCAATGCCATTTGCAGTAAACCCACTACTTTCCGACTCTACAATGTTGAGTCCAGGTATCCTTCCCAATATCTGCCGAGTATTGTTAATTGCCTTATTAGCATCAAGACTATCAACAATGATGACTTCTGTTTTTTTCCCTGCATAGATGACACCTTCTTTTGTATCAAGAAGATGACCAATGCCATTCATCGTTTTATAACCTGTAACAGAAACTTCCTTTAAAATATTAATGCTGTCCTTTTTTTGTGCATTAACCGAAAAAGCACAGGTTAACATCGCACATCCCACACAAACCCCTCTACAATTCTTCATCTAGTTGTATTTATTTGCCGCAAATGTGGAGTCTAGGGATTCTTTTACCTAGCAGAATCGGGAATTAGCATTTAATAAATCAGGAAAAAGGAAATTAATTGATTTGTAGAATACCAATTAATTAAGAATAGGAATGCCATAGAATATTATCAAAATTAAAACCTTGCAGCTAATAATTCCATACTCAATCTCTTTTGCCAAATAGAAGACTACCAATCCTGACCATAGTACTGCCTTCTTCAATAGCTATTTGGTAATCTCCACTCATACCCATGCTTATAACAGATAACTTGAAATTAATAGCTTTGAAAACAGAATACCTATCATACAATCTTTTCAGTTTCTCAAATTCATACCTGATTTTGTGAGTGTCATCCGTAAGAGTTGACATACCCATCAAACCAATGATTCGAATGTTTTTTAGTTCAAATAACTTTTCTTCAAAGAGATAGGTCAATTCTTTTTCATCAAATCCAAACTTCGTTTCTTCCTCTGCAATATGTACTTGCAACAGACAATCAACAACACTTCCACACTTTAAAGATTGTTTATTTATTTCTTCCAAAAGTTTGTAACTATCCACACCATGAATCAGATACACAAAAGGAATAATCTGCTTTACCTTATTACTCTGTAAGTGACCAATAAAATGCCAATTAATATCATCGGGGAGAACCGCTTTTTTATCAACCAATTCTTGTACATAATTTTCACCAAAATCCCTTTGACCCAATTCATACAATTCCATTATATCTTCAATAGGCTTGGTTTTACTCACCGCAACCAAGGATGTGCCTGTTGTTGCTAACTCTTTTACTATCGATTGATATGCCTCTATATTCACCATGATTCTTCCTTATTTTCTGCTCTAAATAGCCAATTAGCTTTTTTCTTCCCAAATCTGCGCCAAATGTACCAAAACTTCTACGGCTTTCTCCATATCCTTCACACCAATCCATTCATGCTTGCTATGTATTGCCTGCATTCCAGTGAAAATATTGGGACAAGGTAGCCCCATGAAACTTAGTCTGCTACCATCGGTACCACCACGAATTGGTTCTTTTACCACTGTTAATCCTGCTTGTTTAACGGCCTCTTCAGCATATTTAATAATATTGGGGTGATGCTGCAACACTTCTTTCATGTTCCTATACTGTTCAACAACTTCAAAAGTCATTGTGGCGGCGGGATATCTACTTAGGACATTTTGTGCCAAAGACTTTAACTTGTCTTCATATTCTGCCAATTTATTTGTTTCAAAATCTCTAATGATAAATGAAATACTTGCTTTCTCAGCAATTCCTTCTATCTGAACAGGATGAACAAACCCTTGACGCTTTTCTGTTGTTTCTGGACTCCATTCTTGCTTAGGAAGTGCAGCAGCAATTTCTCCAACAATCTTTATTGCATTAACAAGTTTGTCCTTTGCATATCCCGGATGAGAAATTACACCCTCAATAGTAATTTTAACGCCATCCGCACTAAAGGTTTCATCTTCAAGAGTTCCTGCTTCACCGCCATCGAGGGTATAAGCAATAGATGCGCCTAATTTCTGTAAGTCTAGTTTTGCAGTTCCTGCACCGATTTCTTCATCAGGAGTAAATAAAATTTTTATTGTACCATGTTTTATTTCGGGATGTAGCATTAAATAATTTACCATGTCCATTATTTCTGCAACACCACTTTTATCATCGGCACCAAGTAATGTCAATCCACTTGCGGTAATAATATCATATCCAATATGACTTTTTAAATAGGGATAATTCTCTACTGATATTATTTGAGAATGGTCATCCGGCAAAATAATATTATGTCCTTTGTAATCCTTATGGACTAAAGGCTTTACATTTGTTCCACTGCAATCAGGAGCGGTATCAACATGGCTGCAAAAACAGATTACAGGAACATTCTTTTCGGAATTAGCAGG
>CANCKV010000515.1 GCA_947378615.1 Chitinophagaceae bacterium
AATTACCGATAAGGTATTAATTTTAACACTGAGTCCAAGTGGTAATTATAATATAGATACTGCCTATTCTGCAACCGTAACAATTGTCAACAATACACACAATGTGAGTGGTAATATCATCACCCTATCCGGCGACCCCATTAAAAATGTGCAGTTAATGGTGAATGGTGCAGATACTAGCCTAGTTTCGGGAGGATTCAGCAGAAATCTTCATGCTGATAGTAGTTTCTCATTCAGACTTTACAAAAATAATGATGTAAACCCGGCAAATGGTATCACCGTATTAGATGCCTTATTGGTGAATGCACATATCCTCAATAAAGTGCCGCTAAATTCACCTTACAAGCTAATTGCTGCAGATGTGAATGAGGATAGTATGATTAATGTATCGGATGTACTGTTGATTAAGAATCTAATATTATCAAATAGTAACACATTTACTAATACTGCCGGTAAGAATAATCTTTGGGCATTTGTGGACAGTGCTTATCAATTTGCCAACTTAAGCAATCCGTTCCCTTATAAGGATAGTATTGTCTTGAATAATTTGTCTGCTAATCAGCCTAATCAAACCTTCTATGGTATCAAGTTAGGGGATGTAAATACTGACTGGAATGCAAGCATACAAGGTCTCGATTTGCCAAACAAACCGGTTGGACTATTCTACAATGATGCAAAACTTTCTGATGATGGGTTATTACATATACCTATTAAAGTGAAGGATTTCAATAGCATCATGGGTATGCAGTTTACGCTTAATTTCAATAGTGATGTATTACAACTAAATGGTATTAAAAACAAGGCATTGAAGATGGAAGTGGCCACTAAGCATAGCGATAAGGGCGCATTGAGTTTCCTTTGGGATGATGCTTCACTCGTTTCTAAATCCTTGCCTGATAGCAGCGATTTGTTCGAATTAGTGTTCAGTACAAAAGGCAATCTGGGCGATCCTAATATAAAGATTAGTTCAGGCATTACGCAAATTGCGGCTTATGATGGAAATTGGGCTAAACACTATATTACGATGACAGCAGGTAAATTAACACTTCCTGAACCATCAGTTGCCACAGAAAGTTGGGATGTTGCACCTAATCCAAGTACAGGAATCGTGAACCTACGTTTGTCACTTACACAAGGTAAAGAGATTGGTTTTGAACTCACTTCTATCGACGGCAAGGTGCTTTCTCAACAAAAAGTAGATGCACTTGGTGGAAAAAGTACGAAGACCTTAAACCTTACTCAAGGTAACAAGCTCGCTTCTGGTATCTATTACTTGAAAGCTTCTGGTATTGATGCTAAGAGTGTCAAGACAATTATTATCAGACAATAGTCGATTCGGTTTCAATAAGTGGGGTCATCAATACCCCACTTATTTTTTATGCTTTTTCTCAAACAATCATTAAAAAAATTAAAATTATCACGATGAAAAGAAGGATTAAAATATATTTGGCTTTGGCAATTATTGGCTCAATTACTTCGCTTTCCACTGTAAAGGCACAGCAATATACCCTGTTCTTGGATAGTATTCAGAATGTTCAAACGGTTGACTCTTCGGTGAGTATTTCCTTACGTACCAAAGGATTCAATAAAGTATTGGGAATACAGGGGGCTTTAAAATGGGATACGGCTGTGTTAAGCTATAGTTCCATCACTTACGGTAATTCGTCTATTAATATAGGCGGTGCTTCCTTGAGTTTGACAAACACAAACAATGGTTATCTAACTTTCGCTTGGACGGATGACAATGTTTTACCCGAAACAGTGGCTGACTCTACCGTATTGTTGACATTGAATTTTGTTGTAAAGAATTTAATTGGAAGTGGCACTACCATTAGTATTGCTGATTCGCCAACTAAACGTATCCTAATTGATTCGAACTTCAGAACTATCACAGATACTGCCTACTTACCCGGCTATATTGGTTTTACAGCTATAACACCTGTAACAATTAACTCATTGGTAGCTAAGGCCAACAATAATGGTATCCTTTTAAATTGGTCAACTGCAACTGAGCTTAATACCAATCATTTTACAATGCAACACAGTACAGATGGTACTTCATTTACCGACATTGGAACTGTAAATGCTATCGGAATTGGAGCTAACAGTTATAGTTTGATAGATAAGAATCCGGCAAGAGGCATTAACTATTACCGTTTGGTAAGTGTAGATAAAGATGGTTCGGTTACTTATAGCAAAATTGTAAGTGCTGAATTATTATTTAGTGATTCTCCATTTTCTGTTTATCCAAATCCTGTAAACAATGAGTTTACTCTAAAGGGCAAACATATTGTTGAAGTACAGGTTCTAGATAATTTGGGTCAGGAGGTTAAGATGGTTTCCCTAAAAGATGCATCAAATCCTACAGTAATAGTAGGTAATTTGGCAAAGGGTATCTATCATCTTCGCATTCAAACGACAGATGGCACGGTCAATAGTGCAGGATTCATAAAAAAATAATCTTAGGAATGTAAGTTATTGTAATGCGCTTTAAGTAAAATGCACACCTAATTCAGGTAAATGTTGCTTAATTTATTTCAATTACATTCCTAAGCGAAGTTACATTCGACAAGATTGTGTTTTTTGCAAATTTGAGGAAAAATTCGTTTGTCGTAGGATAGCAAGAAATCAAACTTCAAGATTAGATTTAGTAACATCTAGCACATGACGGGGTATTATTGTCTTTGATGAGATTCCTTCGGAATGACAGTGGAGGAGAGGGTGGAGAAGTTGGGAATATTATCAAACCCACTTCAATTGGAGTTGTGCTGATGTTATTAATAGGAATATTAATGCCTTTGATGAGATTCCTTCGGAATGACAGTGGAGGAGAGGGTGGAGAAGTTGGGAATATTATCAAACCCAATTCTGATAAACAGCTTTTTTGCATTTTCGAACCACTAAAAAACAACATCGATGTTATAGACTTGTAGCTTCTGTTCTCTTTTTTGGTGCTGCTGATCTCTAAATAAGAACATCGATGTTATCGACTTGCATCTGCTGATCTCATTTTTGGAGCTGCTGATCTCTAAATAAGAACATCGATGTTATCAACTTGCATCTGCTGATCTCTTTTTTGGTGCTGCTGATCTCTAAATTAGAACATCGATGTTATAGACTTGCATCTGCTGATCTCTAAGAAACAGCATCAAACTTAAACCTAGAAACAAAAAAACATTAAATACCAAAAAAGCCCCCTTCATAAATGAAGAGAGCCTTTAAAATCTGAAACAATCAATGAAATAAATAACCAACTAATTACTTCATGAAAACACTAAACTTTCCTTCATTGGTAGCACTTAGATTAGAGACTAAAATTCTCTTCCAGCTAGTTGGAAGCTTTTCAGCTGAATCAGGATTTACCAAAATTGCATCGGCAATTTCTCCTACTTCATTGGTGATTGATAAAATACCTTTACC
>CANCKV010000516.1 GCA_947378615.1 Chitinophagaceae bacterium
AAATAATGGGCAATGGATTGAAGGAACTATCAAATCAATAAAAGTAGATTCCATGTACTTAGAACAAATCAAAGTACAGCAAGTGGCAAACTTTTGGGGTATGCCAAGGGTTGATACTTTCAAATATGGGTTACTTAAATTATCCCTAAAAGATATTCACGCATTCCCTTATAAAGAAAAAGGGCTTAGTGTTATTAATAATGGGTCTTTATTTACCTATGGAGCTGCAGGTTATATTTTTTTAAATCTTGTGAATAATATTTCAGATGGTCAATCTATTACAACCACTCAAAATTTGACTAATTTAGGCATCGCCTCGGGGGTATTTCTATTCGGAGAAATCCTCAATTGGACGCATCCACACGCTTATATTGTAGGAAAAAAGTATCAACTTTCGTCAACTGCTACAATTCCTGTGAATTAGTCCTTTTATTTGCAGCATGGTTAGTGGTGCTAAATCTAAATCTACCCGCAAAAAAGGCGGTACTTCGGTATATAAAAAGGTCATGCGTATTATATTTAGGACGCTACTTTTTATGTTTATCTCTTCATTGATTTATGTAATTATCTGTCGTTGGGTAATGCCTCCTATTACCCTCACTCAAATCTCAAACGGCATCAGTTATGGGCTGAAAAGGGATTATGTATCCAAAGATGACATCTCTCCAAATGCAAGATTGGCCGCTATTGCTAGTGAAGACCAACGTTTTCCTGACCATTTGGGTTTTGATATGGAGGCAATTGCCAAGAGTATGCAACCAAAGAAAGGTAAGAAAAAGAAACTTCCTTTAGGTGCTGCTGCAAGTACAATCAGTCAGCAAACGGCAAAGAATGTGTTTTTATGGCAGGGGGGAGGTATTTGGAAATATATCAGGAAGGTGCCGGAAGCTTATTTTACGTTATTGATAGAATTGATTTGGAATAAACAACGAATCATGGAAGTATATCTGAATACCATTGAAATGGGAACAGGAGTCTTCGGTATAGAAGCAGCCGCTCAAACCTATTTTGAGAAGTCTGCAAAACAGTTGACACGACAAGAGGCAGCAATGATAATCGCCTGTTTGCCAAATCCAAAGAAATTCACAGTAATACCACAAAGTGTCAGGGTAGCATGGCGGTACCCACAAATTTTAAGAGAAATGCACAATATCGAAGAAGATGAAGATGTGCAGAAGATAGTTCAGAAGTGATGAATTATGAGTTATGAACTATGAGTTATAAAAATGAGTATTAAATAAACTAAGGACCCATCACTCATATTTCATAACTCATCACTTTTTAATTGCGTCTATCGCCTTCCTCAACCTTTCTTCGTAGTTTCCACTAATATCTACCCACGGGACTTGCTGATTTTGAAGGATGTTCTTATATATTTCATACAACTCAATTCTTGGCCCTTCGTCGGGATATTCTCTCAATTCATCTTTTACCCACGGCAAGTCAATATTACAAAGCAGGTATAAATCATATTCCCTTTCTGTAATTTGTTCCTTAATAAAGTCGTGACATTTGCCAAAAACATATTCACACCAAACTTGCATCACATACATATCCGTATCAATAATCAACAGGTCACCGCCATTATTTTCTACTGTTTGTAATGCAGTATTCTCCAATTTCAATTGTCCTTTTGCAATAGTCAATAAATCATTATAAGTATAGTCCGTTCCATTAGTCAGCAAGTATTCACGGGCGTATTCCGCACACCATTCCGTATTGAAATGCTTGGCAAGCAACTCACTCAACGTACTCTTACCTGTTGATTCAGGTCCAATGACAACGACTTTCTTTATCTTCCCTTTCATATTTGATAAATTTTATAGTTACAGGATTCAGGATTCAAATTTCAGGTTACTAGTTTCAGGTTACTAGTTTCAGGATTCAAGTTTCAGGTTTCAAGTTTCAGGTTACAAGTTACTAGTCCCAGCAATTTGTAATTTTTTAACTAGTGCCTTGCAACTAGTAACCTGCAACCTGCAACCTGCAACCTGAAACTTGCAACTAATAACCTGCAACCTGCAACTTGAAACTTGCAACTCATAACTCATAACTCATAATTCATAACTGGTTTCAACTTCTTCCTCCATTCTACCCATCCCATTATTGCTAAAACAAGGAATACTACATATTGCAAACTTGTAAATACGGCCCCTTTGTAAAAATATAAGGGTATTGAAACCGTATTTGTCAATATCCACCACAGCCAATTCTCCACTTTCTTTCTTGCCATCTGCCACATTCCTGTATAGGCTGTTGCTGATGCAAAAGAATCGGCAAAGGGGACTGTGCTATTTGTAAACCGTTTTAATACAAAAAATAACACAACCCAAGAAATGAAAAAGAATACACCACATATCATCCAATCCTTTTTGGTGTTGTAAGTGGCAGGCAGACTAGCACCATCCTTATTTCTGCTCCAAACCCACCATCCATAGATGCTCATGATAGTATAATAGAAGTTGAGACTACCTTCCGCATATAAATTCCACCAAACAAAACAAAACCAAGTATAAAAGATAGTGCTGATGATTCCAGTAGGATAAACTAAGATATTTTCTTTTCGAGAATACAACACACTGATGATGCCAAAAAAGACGGCTGTAAACTCTTGCCATGTTGTTTCTTGTATTCCGTTGAATAATTGATGGATAAATTCTGTTAAACTCACAAATTACTTTTGATAAAATGCCAAATATAACTGAAAGAGCATTTACTTTGCACCCAATTAATTAACTGATAAAATATTAAATATGGTACGCAATGCAACAGCCGTGTGGAACGGTTCAGGTAAAGAAGGAAATGGTCATTTGACAACTCAAAGCACCACCTTAAATCAAACTCAATATTCTTTCAATTCTCGTTTCGCAGAAGGTGTAGGTACTAACCCAGAAGAATTAGTAGCCGCAGCTCATGCAGGTTGTTTTACTATGAAATTAAGTTTTGTATTAGGTGCTGCAGGATTTACTCCTACAACTCTTGAAACTAAATGTGAAATCACTTTTGTTGATGGTGTAATCACTAAATCTCATTTGATTTTAAAAGCTACAGTTCCAGGAATTGATGCTGCTAAGTTTGAAGAAAGTGTAGCTGATGCAAAGGCTAATTGCCCAATCAGTAAATTGTACAACACTGAAATCACTACTGAAGCGGTTTTAGCTTAATCAAGTAGTAAGTTGTAGGTTTTAAGTTATAAGTTGTAGGTTATACGTTAGTAAGCTAATTACTGTAGATTTTCAATTCATAACTCTAGTTATATTATCCAAATAATGCAGGCTATTCTAATCTTGGGATAGCCTATTTTTATGCGTATTATTTTCATGGAAAATAAGATATATCCAAGCACTATCCAATTTCCTTAACTTCGCCGCCATTAAAACAGCTATTAGTTTGTTCATAGCTGATGATATAGTGTAT
>CANCKV010000517.1 GCA_947378615.1 Chitinophagaceae bacterium
ACCCTTCCACCCGAAACCGTGATTCCAGACCAAGTACTTAAAGGTGCAGCCGTCAGCCAGTTTGTTTTCTTAGACCAATAGATACTCGTAGTGCTATTATACAAATCCACTAATGCCAACGAATCTGCCATAAAGGCTTGGGTTTGGTACCCAAATCCTGCCATACTATCGCTTCCTATCCCCGTCACTACCTTAACATAACCGCTAGCACCATTCCCAACTATTGCAGTAATTGTCGTGTCGTTGATTACACTAAAGGATTTAGCAGCAGTATCTCCAAAATAAACGGCCGTCGTTCCTGTAAAAGCAGTTCCCTTAATAGTTATCGTACTGTCTGTTGTAGCTAGAGTAGGAGAGAAGGAGGTGATAATAGTACGCAAAATAATACCATGCAAAAATCCTTGAGTGAGGGTAATGCTCCCCGATGTTACATCTGAAGAAGCGATTGTTTGCCCAATTGAATAACTAATATTGAGTGTCCCATTTGTATTAAATCCACCTCCATTTGCTACAACGGAATTGTCAATAGACTGTGCTTTTACAGCTATTGAAAATAATAAAATCAATCCCGTGAACAATTGCTTCATCCTTTTTATTTTATTTCGCCTTTGTTTTGGCTTTGTGAAGGTGCACTTTTAATTATTAGTAATGTTGTTTTTTACCGAAACTGTTTCTTTTTGTTTTCCTGAAATCAATTTTTCCAATGCCTCCATTTTGCTGTTCAGTGATTCTAGTTTTTGAACCTGTTCTTTCATCTTATCCAATTCTTTTACTAATGTTTCATTTTCTTCTTTCAGTCGTTGATTCTCTTTATGTAGGGTACTCGTTCTTTTTTCCAATGCCTGAATCGCTATGAAACTAACCCCTTGAAAGTCTGCCTGATTAATAGTGGTGTCGTTGCCAATTGTTCCCACACCGTCATTACCGAATGCTGCAAAAAAGTCTTGTGCCATCGGTCCATAGTGGCGATATTGTAGTTTATTTTGTCCCTTGTAATTCCAACTTCCTAATTTGAACGAAGCAATTTTTTGTAGAAAGCCTTCACCATCAGTGAAAGAAAAGTTTTCCTTTTTATGCCTATCACTGATTGTACTCCAACTATTTGCACCCGATGCTAAAGAAACACCTACTCCACTTGTAGAAGTGATTAGCTGATAACCACCTGTAAAACGCATCATCATTTGATTGGCTGCTGTGTTTTTTAAATAGCTTGTTGAAGGAATGCCTGTTGAATCACCCAAAATGAGGGAGCCTCCATAACCATTTGTAGATACATAGCTACCTATTGCAGTTGAATAATTGCCACTAGCTATAGAATATGTACCCATTGAACTTGCAACTTTTCCACTTGCGTTATTGTTAACACCCATTGTCGTTGACCAATCTCCACTTGCATTATTACTTGCTCCCATAGATGTGGATGCAATTCCACTAGCCTTATTATTTACCCCGATTGCAGTAGAATTAGTACCACTTGCTGTCGTCAATGCTCCAATAGCAACTGATTCGGAACCTGTTGCTTTATTTCCATCACCTAATGCAATACTACCAACATTCGTTGCTTTAGTACCCCCTCCAAATGCTAATGATAAATATCCGCTAGCATTTGAATATTGTCCTCCTACCAATGAGCCAAATCCACTCGCAGTATCTCTAAATCCTGTTGAATATGAAAAATCTCCACTTGCTATTGTACTATCTCCTGTTGCTGTTGATGCAAAACCTGATGCTTGTGAATAAATATTTGAAGCCTGAGAATAGCTTCCACTAGCTAAAGAATTTCTACCTGTTGCAATGGAATTATAACCACTTGCTGTAGTAAATGCACCCATTGCCACCGTTTGATAATTCAGTGATTGTGTATTTAATCCCATTGCAAAGGATTCTGAGCCAATTGCTGTCTTTGATAGCATCCCAAATGCGACTGAATTAGTTGCATTCGCAGTATCCAATAATCCCATTGCAAACGACTGTCCTCCACTAGCAACTGTATTCTCTCCTAAGGCAACTCCAAAATATCCTAATGACTTTGTTCCCAACCCAAAGGCAAATGAAAAATCTTTAGATGCTTTTGAGTTTTCCCCACCTACAAATGAAAAATTCCCGCTTGCCGTATCATTCAATCCTGTTGCAACAGAAAAAGCACCACTTGCTATTGATCCTTGACCAGTTACAAACGATGAAAATCCACTTGCGCTATTCTGCAAACCTGTCGAGAATGAATTGTTTCCAGTTGCGGAATCTTTTAAACCAACTGCCATTGAAAAATCTCCAGTTGCGACTGTGCTATCTCCCAATGCTGTGGCAGCATAGCCTGTGCTAATTGTTTTGATGCCGAATGTGCTACTTCCTGCTTTTGATGCATAAAAGGAATATGGTACACTCAATAGTTGTGCTGCACCTAAGGATGTATAAGTGGTTCCACCTGACGCATCAAGTTCAACTTTCAAATATTTATTTCCTGTTGACCAGTCTATTAATGCAAATCCACCACTCAAAACGGTACCTGTACCCACATTGCAAGTGAATAAACCTGTTGAGTTTGTTGTGACCGCCTGTCTTTCACTGTAGTAAACGATTGTATTATTGTCGGTGATGCTAAATCGAACACCAATTGACTGATTTGATAATACCCCACTTGCATTTCGAGCCATCGCCTGATAGGAAAATGATTGCGGAACCTGTGCCCTTACTAGATTAGAAGTAAGAAAGAAGACTAACATCGAAAGCATCCATTTTATGTAATTTGATTGTTTCATTGTTGATGTTATTATTTAAAAAATATGTTTTTATTGGTCAAGAAAGAGTTAGGGTAAATTGATTAAAATTTTGTGGCAATGTGGCAAACTGTAGAACAGCGTTTAAATAATTGTATAGAAGAAACCCAATATTCAATTGTTTTCCATATTCTGAAAAGAAGATCATAATAGCTTTTTTGGGGTTATACAACAAATTGTTCTAGTACTATGGCAAATATAATGTTATAACTCAATTGAAGGACTACCCCCTTAGTTTAAGGGATATGCTTTTACTTGAAATACTACATAGAACCTCGATTAATTCCCAATTGTTTAAAACTTTTATTAATACTCAGGTAGTCTTGGTTCAAAGTCCACAAGGATTTTCACAAAGAAAGAAATGAAGGGATTCATGTTTTTGGTAAAATAACTTTTAGAAAAATGATGTCTGATATTTTTTTCCAACACAAAGACTCAAAGACACTAAGATGCACAAAGAAAGAAAACTTAAGTTTGACTTAAAGCATTTGAGCCTTTAAGTTTTAGTGTCAACTAAATAACTACTTTCCAGAAAGGCCTTCCCAATGCTGCGAAGAAGGATTAGTATTCATCTTATCACGCCTTTGAATAAATTCTACTTTTTTTATTTCTCCAACACAAAGACGCTAAGACTCAAAG
>CANCKV010000518.1 GCA_947378615.1 Chitinophagaceae bacterium
TTCCCTATTATTCTCTCAATTGTATAAAGACACTATTGAAGTGGTTACAATTCAAAAACCGCAGAAGTTTTATTTGAATAGCGCAAGTCGATCTTTAGTAGGTGGTCAATCGAGAATTGTAATACCAGTAACACTTCCAGACAATACAGCAGAATGGTTTTATACCCTTACAACTTTTAATGCCCAATCCAAATCATCTGAAATTGAAAAAAAGACAGATAATATTACGAGTAAACTTCAGCTTACACAACAATTAGTTAAGCTTGTTGTGAAGGGCATAAATATGACTACTGACTTTAATTTGGCATCATTAGCAATGAACCTTGTCTCTACACCCTCGGGTGGAGAGATGTGTGACATCTATTTACTTAATCAAGAAAATAGTAAGAGATTTTTAGCAAAAGATGACCATTCATTAGTAGGAAAGGGATTTCAATATCAAAAGGAAGGAACAAAAGAGAATTTTAATAGTGGAAATGTATCTATCAAATCCTTTAATTCGGGAACTTGGTATTTGGGAATAAGCAATCCAACCATAATAACGGGAATGTATGTGTCGATAGAAATAGCAGCAGTTGTTAAGAAGAAAATCAGATTAGAGTTAACAGAAGAGGCTAAAAAAGCAAGTCTTTATTTTAATTTGGCTGAACAACAATTTAACGAAGCATCTTATGACAGATGTTTGGAATATTACCAGAAAATAACTAATCTATGTCCTACCGACCCATCACCACATTTCAAAATTGGGTTATGCAAAATTTTACTTGGAGATAGTAGCGATATCATAGATGACTTTGTAACAGGAATTTCTTTGGCTATTAAAAAACCGGAAACAACAATTAGTTTATTAAACATGACACTGAATGACCTGAATAAAGTTGCATTGCAAAATGCTGATTCCGTGCGAATTGAAGAAGTAAAGAAATTGATCAATAATGAACTAAAGAAGTGTAAAAATAATAAATAATCGTTACTACTCAGGTATTTTTACCACTAGGTTCACAAGGTTTTGAACAAAGAAACACAAGGAATAGTATATTTTTTAGATACTTACTTGTCAATTATTTTAAAAGATGTCGTTGTGTTTTTTGTTTTTTCTTCATTGCCTTTGTAGTAAAACCTCCTGAGTAGTAACAAGAAGTTTATTAGTGAAACGATAGACTATTAAAACCTTTGATAAATCATAACATGCAACTTCGTAGCATTATTTATTCAATGTTCCAAAGGATTACTCTTATTGGGTGTGACAACATCCTAAAAGCTTGAAGCTTTCTGGATGTTGTCAGAGGTGATTGCGAAAACTTTTATGCCCTTGTAAACTATTCAGTTATGATCTTTTCAAGCACCAAATCAACTTTGTGCATTACACCTGTAGTAAGTACCACTTCCTTATTAGAATAAGGAGGGTAGCCGGGCGTAATTACTTCTAACCAATATTTATCGGCACTCATTTGTAAGATAAGAATTTTGTTACCATCGGCATCCTTAGTGATATCACCCGGTTGAACAGTTGCCTTGAAATTAGTGACATTCAATTTGGTGATACTGTCTTTCACCGTAATGCGCATACCAGTCGTACTAGTTCCTGCTATTTGAGCTAATAAGTTAGTAAAGGTAAACTCGGCTTTTAAGATATCATTGTCTTCAAATATCAACCTTCCGTCACCTAGCATTTTCGTGAGTTTGGTATAAATAGCATTATTTGCAGCAATTTTCGCATTTGTACCACTGAAAGTGGCTATCGTTTTCTGAATATAGTTATTATAAACTGTTTCAAAGGCAGTTTTACCACTAGTGTAGGTTGCAATAAATCCCGCAGGCATATTCGTAGTTCCTGCTGATAGGGGGATAGAGTGGTCGGTAATAAAAGTGAGTCCTAATGCGTTCATTGAATGAACATCTTCCCAAACCTCATTTGCAGCATCTGGATAATAACCAAAACCGGCAGCAGTTAACATTACTTTTGTGGCATCGCCCACAAATACTTCTTCCAAATAACTTTTCAATCTTCTTTGGTTTGCAAGGCAGGTTATCCAAAGAGGTATAAGTTGGACCCTAACATTTTCGGGAACTGCATCCCGAGTCTGTTTTGCAGGAAGTGCTTTCGCTGCCAAAACATCTTCAAGGGAATCTGTTCCATATTTAGGTGTATATTTTCCTTTTAAAAGTGAGAAACCCACATTGTTTGTTGCGTAATTAGCCCAAGCTAATTCTGATACTGAATATAATTCTTGTTGGGAACAGTTATAACTTTTTAATAATTTAGACATAGCAATTTATTTAATTTGGGTGAAGATAGTTTCTTTATCATCAAACTAACAAAAGAAATATTAATAATTATTTTATTGTGAGGCACTGTAATAAATATGTATTGTGTTGTAAGTTTTAGACTATAAGTTAAATTTATTATAGAACAATTTAATGAATTAAAAAATATTTTTATTTTTCAACAAAAGAAAAAATAAGAAAGTAAATGAACCTAGTAATTAAAACAAATCTAGTTAAGGACAAGATTCTGAAAGTTGCATTGAAAAATGGCACTATGAGTGACTGTATTTTGAGAATGGAGCAATATATTGTCATCGTGAGGCATTATAAAACTTGAGTAACCAACTATATGATACAAGTAGTCAATAATCAAACAGGGATGAATGATTATAAAAAAGAAGTGAGTAACTATATTTAGACAGTGAGTGACTATATAAAGGTAGTAATTATATATAAAACGTTAGTGACTGATAGAATAATGAACGTAATTATCTATAATCCTTTCATGGGACACAATCAAAGGAGCGATATGAGTAATTAGTTATGAGTTATAAGTTATGAGTTATAAGTTATGAGTGATTTTGATTACTATGATTATGGTTATTGGAGAGTGAGACTCAATTAGGAATTATAGGATTGAAGGATTTTATTAGGCATTACGGGGCAATGTCGTTAAGTTATACCACTGATTAAATGATTAGAGTGATTAAAATGATTGATTCCTTTGATTTTAAAGGATTTGAGCCTTTCATTTTTTGCAAACCATTTTACTTTGAGTATAAGTTGTTTCTAAACCAAAAGGAAGGCTTCGCTTAAAGCGAATCCTTCCTTAGGTTAATGACATTAGCATTCAGGAGTAAAGGGGGTATGCAAGTTGATACATGAGTAAATTCAAGTTTTCTTTCCATCTTCTCTATTGTCAACAGCATCGTCTTTGAGACATTTGAAATGACTAATTACTATTGACCGATAAATCTAATTGGATGAATTAAAGATGTTGAATATATTTTTTTATGATTACAAAATATAGCAGAAATATTAAAATTTATAGTCCCAAGAATTAATAAAGTCTTCTAACCATAAAAGGATAATTTCATTATTTTTAACCCAAAATTTAAATAATAAAGTAAGTATAGCTTTATA
>CANCKV010000519.1 GCA_947378615.1 Chitinophagaceae bacterium
GGATCAGTGTAATCAATTAAAATGGAGTGTTTCTTATTCGCTACCGATTTCTCAGGATTCAGATAAGCATCGGAAAAATAAGCAGGGCAACTTGTCTTTACATTAGCGCCGCCTTTAACAGCATCCCAAGCATAACCGTACAATACAAATCCTACAGTAGTATCTGCACCAATTTTTCCCAAATAAGCCTTATTTCCCGCTAATAGCTCTCCTCCACTATTTAGTAAGCTTGCATTTGGAAAAATAAATGTCACATTCTTAATGTCGGCAAGGGTTGTGGGAGGGTTATTTGTAGCGTATTTATAATAGCCCAAACTATTTTTGTTGGCAGCACCTTCAGAGACGAATGTGATCCACACATCGGCAGCTTGGGTAAGAACGATATTAGAAGGGGCAGAACTGTTCAGATATTTAGAACTAGTGACTGAGGTGACGAGACTTTTAGTTTCAGGTAAGGCATTGGTTAGGGTTGTCAAAAAATTAGAGCTGATGGCATCACTTGGCGTTACAAGGTAATCGGGACGACCTAATGAATCGCAAGTTCCCATATAGGAGAAAAGAGTAGCAGTCTTGACCCCATTAATATCTAAGGTTCCGAGATGATGACCTGAGAGATTGACACCTGTAGCTTCGGGTAGTTGTACATCGAAAGTTCCAATTACATTTCCAAGAAATCCTTTTGTACCTCCGAGGGTACAGGATAGCGTTTTTCCAACTAATAAGACCTTTGCATTATTCAATAATCCTAACAAATTAGGGGTCACAACGAACGTATCAACGTAGGCAGGAACAGAAACCGAATAATTAATTTTACCTGAAGCATCTGTAACAGCTGTAGCGATTTTGTTGCCTTTCGTAGTATTCTCAAACATAAAAATAGATACTGGCACATTGGCAATCGGATCATTTGCATTGGTCAGCAAAGTTATATCGACAGTTATTTGTTTGGTGGTATGGTATGTAAATCCATCGGGAGCAATTTTTCCTTCAGGAGAAGTACCTGAATTGTTGAGTCCTGTATTCATTTTAGCACAGGCAGCAAGTATAAGTAGGGCAGTTAAGGGCAGAAATAACTTTTTCATTTGAAAGAGTTTAATTTTTTAATTGATTTTACAAAGATGCAACATTTGAATGATAATGGAAACCCCTTAAATGGGCTATAAAAAATTGTAAAGATTTATGGTCATGAAGTTATTTAGAAAAGAGAAAAAGCTGAACACACATAGAAAGGACATAGTTTTTTATGTTTTATTGAGAAGAAGATTACAGAGGAATCCTACTTCGTAGCATTGGTAGGCGACTTTATGAGAGGGATAAAATTGCACAATTTATTTATTCAGCATTCCTTATGTTATCAGGAGTGATGATTACTAATACTGTTTTGTTGTCATTCAAAACATTTCTTGCTGCTTTTGCCTACACTTTAGCCCTTAAAATATATTTAACGACAGTATCTGCCATTAATAACTTTTTTGTTTCCGAATTAGTCAATCCGACAGGCTCAGTAATTTGAGTTGTTGATGCATTTATTATTTTTAATATCGTTGCCTCTAAATCATCAACTTCCTCTTCTAATCCAATTACATTAGTTGCAATTGCTGCATTATTGGTAATAGTATCGTTTATTCTAGCGTAGCTTTCTGGCTTAGCTCTTTGTGTTTTTGTCATAAAAATGATAGCTTTAATTTATAAAAAACAGAAAAACAACTAAAAATTACACTTTTTTTCCAAAATAATTAGGTTGTTTCAATATTAAACAAGATAATTAATTAAGGGTAGCATTATTAACCTAATATTGCACCACAGAATTGGTAAAGAAAAGTCCAGTTAATTCAGATAGAAACGCATTTTTTGTTTCATTGCCGTAAAACTTTAAGAGATAATCTTCTAGAACGCAACTTTCTCCTTCAAACAAGCTTTATTAAGCCGCACATTTATTTACAAACATCATAGTAAAACGCATCGTTTAGGGCTATTCGTTTAGTTCGTTGATTGACTTAAGCAATCAAAAAACGTGTTTGCAGTAACAAAGAGTTCTCTGTCGTAGCAAATTGAATGATTTGCTGTAACAAAGAGTTCTTCGTCGAAGCAAATTGAATGATTTGCTGATACAAAGAGTTCTCCGTCGTAGCAAATTGAATAATTTGTTGTAACAAAGAGTTCTCTGTCGTAGCAAATTGAGTGATTCGTTGTAACAAAGAGTTCTTTGTCGAAGCAAATTAAATAATTCGTTGTAACAAAGAGTTCTTTGTCGTAGCAAATGAATATTTAGAAACATTTTTTCATAAAAAAAGTAAGCAATGTTTAAAAATTGGAAATATATTGACAGTCAGATGGAAATTGAAACAAGAGATAGTTTCAGTGAATCTGTTGTATTGAGTAAATACCATGATGCAGGTTTATTAGCCTTGATACCATCTTATCCTGCCTTACAAGCACGGTATGACCTGTATCATCCCGCACACGAAGCATTAGTAGAAGGGTATAATATGTGGGATAGTTCGGATGGTGCTAAACAGGGGAAAAGGGTTACAGTAGATTTATTATTTATTGCTGCCAAGTTATTACTAACCACAGTTTGGTTACCTGCAATACTAGTCTTGTACAAAAAATTGTCTGCAAGATACAAAGCCATTTTCCCTTCTGGATTGAAACCCTTTAATACAGGAGGTATTGACGAAAAAATTGAATCGTTCAAGACGCTCAGCATCAATATTGGTGCTGATACAAATCTTACAACCATAAAAACTGCCGTAGATGGTACTTATAGTCAATTAAAAGTAGCTAGAAATGCACAAACAGGTTCAAAGGCAGCTAACGCAATTTCTAGTGCAGCACTCGAGGTTTTGAGGTTTACTGCCATGAATTTGCAATATAGAAACACAGGGTTTGTAATGGATGCTTTATTCGATGATAGGGCAACTATCCTTCCATTAATTATTGACCTTGTAACGTTGCAACAAAAGTCTCAATCTGTTTATACAGGACATATTCTTCGTGGAATCACAATTGATGTTCTTGCACATACCTTCTTGGATTCAGATACTATCGGAGTTAAGATTGTGGGTAGTGGAAAATACAAGCTATTTCTTTCCTCAACAAGTAAAGGCATCGACTGTACGGCTATTTCTATTGACGCTAATCTAAAAACAGATGTTTTAGTGAGTGGATTCAATGTTACCGACTATGTTAACCATCGTTTTCTTACCCTAATGAGCGAGTCAGGAGATGATGCAACCTACCGAATTGAATTGCTGTAATAGAGTTTTGAACATTTGAGCTAAATAACCAACTATTTGAAACGTGCAAACCTTTAATCACTCAGAAAATTGTTTTGCTTTGCAAGCTTTGGGAGTTTTACGTTATAAGTTATACGTTGTAAGTCTTTAAACCTACAACGTATAACTTA
>CANCKV010000520.1 GCA_947378615.1 Chitinophagaceae bacterium
ATGATGGGTGCAATTGGTTCGCAAGGAACAAATGCACATACTTGGGTTGAAGAGACGGTTTATGAGGAAAATATTCCTTCAAATGCCATCAATCAATATCTTGCCGTTCAGGCAGAGCGTTTTAAAGAACCTGTTTTAAGGTTGTTTCACACAGAATTAGAGGCGGTGTATGAAGAGAAGAACAGGGGGTTAGATAATGATGGTAATAAGGTAGAAGAAGAAATGTTGGCATCACTTTTTCCGACATCTAACTATGGGCAACAAACAACAATTGGTACTGTTGACCATTTAAAGAATCCTTCTTTATTGGCTATTAAAGACTTTTTCAGAAAATATTATGTGCCAAATAATATGGCATTAGTAATGGTAGGGGATTTTAAGGCAGATGAAGTGATTCAAAAGATTGATGCAGCATTCAAGTGGTGGCAGTCTAAACCTGTTACTCCTTATATTACGCCTGTCGAGCCTCCTATTACTGCGCCAATTGTGAAGGAAGTATATGGACCTACTGCAGAAAGTATCAATATCGCATGGAGAATGCCGGGTGCAAATAGCTATAAAGAGAGTGTGATGCTTGAATTAATCTCCAATATATTAGATAATGGTAAGGCAGGATTGGTTGATTTGAATTTGAATAAGGCTCAAAAAGTATTGAAGGCAGGAGCCTATAATTACAGCTTTAAAGACTATGGAATATTGGATATTAATGGTTCTCCCAAAGAAGGTCAGACACTTGATGAAGTGAAGAAATTGTTATTAGACCAAATAGACCTATTGAAAAAAGGTGATTTTGACGAGTCTCTCATTACTTCAACTGCTGCCAATTATAAGTTAGATAAGTTGGAGAGTATCAAGAATATCAATGCTACTGCCTCCACTATCATGAACTCTTTTATTCAAGAAAAAGGTAAGATGTGGGATAAAAAAGCAGCATTCCTTGATGCTATGAATGCTGTTACTAAGCCTGAATTGATTGCGTTTGTTAATAAATTCGTAGGCGAAGGCAACGTGGTAATTTATAAAAGAAAAGGAGAAGATAAGAATATTGTAAAAGTGCCAAAACCAGAAATTACGCCTGTTACTGTAAATAGGGATGCGCAAAGTCCTTTCTTGCAGAAGATAGAGAACATGGAAACGGCTCCTCTTAAACCTTTATTCTTAGACTATAGCAAGGATGTAAAGAAGAGTTCAGTAGGCAATGCTACTGTTTATTATTCTCAAAATAATGACAATGAAATATTTCGTTTATACTACCGTATCAACATGGGTTCGTGGAATAATAAGTTGTTAGGTGCTGCTACACAATATCTTCAATTTCTTGGAACAGATAAAATGACTGCGGCTGAAATCAGCAAGGCATTCTATAAATTGGCTTGTAGTTTTAATGTAAGCGCAGGAACAGAATACACTACTATTTCTGTAACGGGGTTACAAACGAATTTCGATAAGGCAGTGACGCTTTTTGAGGATGTGATTAAGAATTGTAAACCCGATGATGAGGCTTTAACGAAATTGATTGGTCGAATTCAGAAGGAAAGAAAAGATAACAAAACAAGTAAACGTGCTATTATGTCGGGATTGACAAACTATGCAATATATGGAGCAAAGAATCCATTTAATTATGTATTTAGCAATGAGGAGTTGAATAATATCAAGGCTAATGACTTAGTTTCAATCTTACATGACCTTACGAATTTCAAGCATGATATTATTTATTATGGTCCTCAGCCACTAACTGTATTCACTACCTCTATTACAAAATTGCATAAGCTACCAACTAGTTTCAATGCAAGCCTAGGAAAAGTAGAATATAAGCCGTTGCAGCAAACTGCTAATCAAGTGTTGTTTACACATTATGATATGGTTCAGGCTGAAATTAGATGGTTGCGTAATACAGAACCTTTCGATCAGACAAAATTGCCTACAGTTGATGTTTTCAATAATTATTTTGGTGCAGGCGGCATGAGTGGTATTGTTTTTCAAACTATCAGGGAGAGTAAGGCTTTAGCTTATTCTACTTTTGCCATTTACAATAAGCCAAGCAAGAAAGAGAATCCATTCACATTTTTAGGCTATGTAGGAACACAGGCAGATAAAATGAATGAAGCAGTAAAATCGATGAATGAATTGATAAATGATTTGCCAAAGGCTGATAAGTTATTTGACGATGCTAAGACGGCAATTAAGAAGGATATAGAAAGTGAACGTATCACAGACGAATCTGTCATCTTTAACTATCTTGATAATCAGCGTTTAGGAATTGACAAGGATATAAGAAAAGATATCTATACAGGAATTGATAAGCTGAAATTCGAAGATATCAAGGCATTTGCGCAACAGGAGATTTCAAATAAACCTTATACTTATTGTGTGGTGGCTAGTGATAAGAAAGTAAGCACTACCGATTTGCAGCAATATGGCGAAGTGAAGAAGTTGAGTTTGGAAGAAATATTTGGGTATTAAAAAAGTTGTAAGTAATACGTTGTAAGTAATACGTTGTAAGTAATACGTTGTAAGTTATATGCATTAAGTAATTCAATTTACTTAAAACATACAACTTATAACGTATTACTTTTTTGAAAGCATATCAAAATGCAGTTCTCCAAAATTTTGTAATGAAGACAGTTTTAAATCGGCAGCACCCCACCGTTCGTCTTTCGAAAGTGAATAATCAGGTACTACTACGCATTTCATCCGGGCAGCTTTAGCCGCAATTAAACCATTAAAAGAATCTTCAAAACATAGACAATTTGTAGGATTCGATTGCAATTTTTCAGCACAATTTAAATATACTTGTGGATGTGGTTTGCCAAATGCTAATTCTTGTGCTGATGATGTTGCCTTTATATAGGGAGCTATTCCTGTCATTTTGATGACTAAGTCAATCAATTCCTGAGGTGAAGAAGTCGCAAGACCAATTTTGAAATTCTTTTCGTAAAAGAAATTGATGATATGGTGTACTCCTTTCATGATTGTACCTCGATCTTCAATTTTATTAAGTACAGACGAAATGATTTTTTCTTCTGCTTGAAGAGAAAAGTGTGTAGGGATAGTAAAAATATTAAACCAATAATCAACAAACTCTTTAGTTCTAAGTCCTGTAGTACTTTGGTATTGTTGTTCAGTTAAAGTAATGCCATAGATTTTAAAAACTTCCTCGGCAGCCTCATTCCAAAGTGGTTCGCTATCTATTAATAATCCATCAATATCAAATATTACCGTATCTAAGTGCATAACTAATCTTTAAAGTTTCTTCTGTTAATTCGTGCAAATGTATTGGGATAATTAAATAAAAATGAAATACAATCATTCATCAACTTATTATTTGAGAATATAACGAATAATTTAAGCAATAGAACTTTGAAATACTTCATTCTTGAA
>CANCKV010000521.1 GCA_947378615.1 Chitinophagaceae bacterium
GGGGAAGTAAAACAATAGAAAATGTGGCTGTTGCTATAAAAATTGGCAGTTTTGATAGTGAAAATGCAAACAGAGATTCTCATACAATCGAAGTATTGGATGCCATCAAAATACCGAATGTAACATTTACAAGTACATCAATCAAGGAAGATGGCGAAGAATTGAAAGTTACAGGCAATCTTACTTTTCACGGAGTAAGCAAGCCTATTTCCTTTAATGCAAAAGCAAAGAATAATGGAAAAGAACTTTCTGTTATAGGAAATTTTGAAATCAAGATAACTGATTTTCAAATCACACCTCCCTCATTAATGGGCATAGCAACTGAAGATTTAATTAAATTAAGATTTTCGGTGACTTATTCTTTATAGACCTATTTCTTTAAATTGCTATATTCAACAATTTAATAGACTTGAATTTACTTGTAATTCTCTTATCATTGCACCACAAAATAAATTATGGCAAAAAAGCAAAGGGAAGCAGGGTTAGGGTTCATTTTCGTTACATTATTGATTGATATTATTGGTTTTGGAATCATCATCCCCATTCTTCCACAATTAATTCAAGGTCTTACTCATAGTACTATGAGTAATGCTTCAAGATATGGAGGATTATTAATCTTTGCTTATTCCTTAATGCAATTCATTTGTTCTCCAATTATAGGAAACTTAAGTGACCAATTTGGAAGACGTCCTGTATTACTATTTTCACTCTTTGGTTTTGGTCTCGACTATTTATTTCTCGCTTTTGCCCCTTCAATAAGTTGGTTATTTGTAGGTAGATTATTGGCTGGAATTACGGGTGCTAGCATCACAACAGGGGCGGCATATATTTCAGATATCAGTACACCTGAAACAAAAGCACAAAACTTTGGAATGATTGGTGCTGCTTTTGGTTTAGGGTTTATTATTGGTCCTGTTTTAGGGGGACAACTTTCACATTTTGGTGTTAGGATGCCATTTATTGGTGCAGCCTGTTTATCGTTAATTAATTGGCTATATGGTTATTTTATGTTACCTGAGTCATTGAAAGTTGAAAATCGTAGGAAATTTGATTGGAAAAGGGCTAATCCTGTAGGCGCATTAAAAGCATTAAATAAGTATCCTGTTGTTGCAGGATTAATTACTTCGATAGCACTTATCTATATTGCCTCTCATTCTGTTCAAACAACATGGAGTTATTATACCATCGAAAAATTTGGATGGGATTCAAAGATGGTGGGTAATTCTTTAGGCGTTGTTGGTATTTGTGTGATGATAGTTCAAGGATTTTTAATTAGAAAAATAATCCCAAAGATTGGTCAGAAAATGAGTGTATATATTGGCTTAGTTCTATATACGATTGGCTTTGTTCTATTTGCACTCGCTACTCAAACGTGGATGATGTTTTCATTTACAGTTGTTTATTGTTTAGGGGGCATTGCAGGACCTGCTTTACAGGGTATCATTTCCTCGCACTTCCCCGCAAACGAACAAGGCGAACTTCAAGGTGCTTTAACAGGATTGATGAGTGCCACTTCGATTGTAGGACCAATCGTTATGACAAGTGTTTTTGCTTGGTTTACAGCAGTTAATGCACCAATTCATTTTGCAGGCGCTCCATTTATGTTAAGCGCAGTTCTTACTTTGGTTAGTATAATTCTTGCGATTAAAAGCCTTAGAAATGAAGTGGATTCTAATCATTGATAATTAGTCGATACTCACTCATCACTTATAACTCATTACCCATGTTTAATTCTTTACAACAGTTTGCCGAAGGTCAAGTAATTTTAATAGATAAGCCAATAGGGTGGACAAGTTTTGATATTGTTCGAAAAATTAGAAACCTAATTAGAGTACCTAAAGTAGGACATGCCGGGACGCTCGATCCCTTAGCTACAGGATTATTGATTGTTTGTACTGGAAAATTCACCAAACAGATTAATACTTACATGGGTATGGAGAAAGAATATGCTGGAACTTTCACTCTTGGCAGTACTACAGCAAGTTATGATTTGGAGACAGAACCGGTTAATTTTATGGATACCAATAATTTGACAGATGAATTAATTAGAAATGCCACCCTTCAATTTACAGGTGATATATTACAGATGCCGCCTCAACATTCTGCCATAAAGAAAGATGGGAAACCACTTTATCTTTCTGCAAGGCAAGGAATTGAAGTAAAAGTAGATGCTAGACCTGTAACAATTAAAGAATTTACTATCACTGAAATAGCCTTACCAATTGTTCATTTTAGAGTTGTTTGTTCTACGGGTACTTATATAAGGAGTTTGGCAAATGATTTTGGAGCTACTTTAGGGGTAGGGGGGTACATGAGTAGTTTATGTAGAACAAGAATTGGTGAGTTTACAAATGTAAATGCGATTTCTATTCAAGATTTTGAGAATGCGGTAAAGGCGTTGAGAGTATCTTAAGTTTTATATAATAAATCAAAACTGAAATTATACCCCTTTTGCTAATTCAGAATATTAAAATTAGATTTTTTTTATTGTTAATACTTGAAGGTGGTTGGTTACTAGGTATTACAGTAAAGTAGGAACAAAAAAAAGGGTCTTCCTGTAGAAACAGGACGACCTCTAACGATTGCTTGCCATATGAAAAATCTTAAAAATCTAATGTAAGCTTTTTAAAGTAGCCTAACTTTTATCCTAATTGCTTTATTTTCTTATCTTTCAATCCTTTTCTTTGCAATTGTTATACAAATATAAATATCTTATAAGGTACATCAAATCAAGTTATTTATTATAATATGATGGCAAACAGCTGTTTAAACTATGAATCCCTTTCTAGCATTCAATTGTAGCCTTCTGTAATGATGACAACCAAAGGAAAATGCTCTCTAAAAAAAACTTTAAATGGTGAGATTATAAATATAAATGAAGATCTTAATTAAACTTAAAAAAGAAAAAAGTAGATTATATCCCCTACTTTAAAACATCTAAAACTAAGAAGATTTTCCTAACTATTTCACTTGAAGAGCCATCAAAATTATTGACTATGATTGCCACTGTATATTCAGTTCCTGACTTACTTTTATGATAGCCTGCAAATCCTTTAGTGCCGTTAATTGTGCCACTCTTTAGTTTCATACCATTATATAAAGGAAGGGCATTATAAAATGAGGAAAACCATGGTTTGTATCTTGCATACTGCAATGCGGTTACTAATGCATTTGTCGTCAATCGATTTTGAGGAGATAAGCCACTTCCATCAAAAATATGTAATGCACTCTTGTCAATCCCTCTTTCCTTCCAGAATTCTTTGATAATTTTTACTCCTTCTTCAGTTGAACCAATGCCAGTTTTAGTATATGCTATAGTTTTTAATAAAGCCTCTCCATATAGATTGACACTCTTTTTCAAAAACCAATAGTTGATACTAT
>CANCKV010000522.1 GCA_947378615.1 Chitinophagaceae bacterium
GAACTTTCATGGCAATGTACCTGTAGGTATATTTTGAACCCATTTCAAACGGACTGTGTTTGTCCTGTTTGCAAAACAAATTGGGATTATATACAATGCCCTTGTTGCGGGATGCCTATGCCAAAACATACCTACTATCGAAGTGGGAATAAGCTGACAGCTAATTTTGGTAGGAATACGCATGCCCCCTTCTTGAAGACTGTAGGCATTAACACTTTTGAATATCAAATGATATTGGATGCATGGAAATGGAAAATCGCTTATGAAGAATGCCTGACAACGAATAGATTATCTGAATTTGCTAAGGAAAGGCAACTTGGAAATGAGAATTTATCGGCAATTAATGAGGGGATGAATCAAATTATAAACGGGAAAGGTTCGTCTATTAATGCCCCAATCTATTGTAAATCTCTTTTTGATTTTAAAAGATTGCTCAAAGTTTTGTCAATTAAAATTATTGAATGTAAATCGAAGTATATGATGATTGAGGAACGAATGAACGTCGAGATGTATAGTATAGAATCTGTCCTAAAAAAGGGAACGTTTAATATTTATGTCAGCTATCCTATGGAAAATGCAAGTATTATTTAATTACTACTCAGGAGTTTTTTTCCAAAAGTGAATAATAAAGGGATGATGTTTCTATTTAAATAACTTTTAGTAAAGAAAAAAGGAGTTAATGTTTTTTCCAACACTAAGACTCAAATACGCTAAGATGCACAAAGAAAAAAGGGGACTAAAACTTGTCTTAGAGTCTTTGAGTCTTTGAGACTTTGAGTTGGAGAAAAATAAAGAAAAATTTGCTTTTATAATATTTGAAATGAAGAATAATCCTTCTTCGCACTATGGAAAAACGACTTTTTGAAAAGAAGCTATATAGTTGTAATAAAGGCTACCACATAGTAAAGAAAAAAGGAGTTAATGTTTTTTTCCAACACTAAGACTCAAATACGCTAAGATGCACAAAGAAAAAAGGGAACTAAAACTTGTCTTAGAGTCTTTGAGTCTTTGAGTTGGAGAAAAAAAAAGAAAAATTTGCTTTTATAATATTTGAAATGAAGAATAATCCTTCTTCGCACTCTGGAAAAACGACTTTTTGAAAAGAAGCTATATAGTTGTAATAAAGGCTACCACTTTAAAAGGAGTTATATAGTTGTAAAAAGGAAAAGAATCGGACACTAATATTTATTATGTAATAGTTGATTTAGAGCGATTATGAGCAATAAATCCATGTGGTTCTTTGTAAAAAACATTTTTTTCCTCGTGGTAAACCTCTAGAGTAGTAACATTATTTAACAAATAAAATTTAAACTAATGAATGAGCAAAAAAGAATTTTAGGAAACTGTTTTAGATCAAATTCACCTATTTGGAATGACTATCTCTCCCAAAAAGGTGAAACAAATATCTCATATTATCCTTCGGCAGGAGAAGACCTTCGTCCTATGCTGTTCAGTAAGACTGAATCCTTGAATTATAGTGGAATTGACCTCACAGATGAAGATTATTTTGAGCCTGATTTATTCATCTTTTCAGATTACTTTCCGTGGAGTACATCAAGATTTTTTGATAGCACTACCCTATATTCTGATAAGAAAACTTCACTGACTATTGAGGGTTACTGTGAATTAAATCCAAATCCACAATTTTATACCTATCAATTTAACAGGCTTAATGTGGATTGTGAACCTAGTAATGCAACTGGTCATGCCATCTTTTTCAAGGTTAAGATTCAAAGCCATATCAATGGAGGTATCTCCTATTACAAACATGGCATTTATTTCTTTTATGAAAATGTAAACCTGATTGAACAACTCTTTATAAGGCATCAACTTGCAGTAAGTCATATTGTTTGGAAAAGAGATGGTGGTGGTTTGGCAGGGGGTGGAAAATTTCATTTAGAATTCATGTTTGCGTTAGCCTCCCTATTAGGGGTAAAGTTCTACTTTTTATGGTGTAATTATTTGGACAAAAAGTTAGCTCATATAAGTCAGGAAGATTATGCGAGATATGCAGCATCTTATCCCATCGAAATAAAAGAAAAGCTACCTGCAACTTATCAATTAGTATTAAAAAAAATGGCCACATTCATTTGGTGTGATGACCATGTAAATCTTTATTTCAAACGTTATCAGGAGGTTTTACCACAAAGGCAACGAAGAAAAAACAAAGAACACAACGACTTCTTATAAAATAATTGACAGGTAAGTATATAGAAAGTATACTATTCCTTGTGTTTCATTGTTCAAAACCTTGTGAATCTAGTGGTAAAAATATCTGAGTAGTAACTTTCAAACAAAAATAAAATAAGTAAATATGAAAAGTAATTTAGTCATTCATCCGTCAGACACTAGCACTGTGTTTTTAAGCCCTATTTATTCAGGACTTGAAAATACAAGTGTACTAGTAGGAAGAACAAGTTATGACGAAGTTTTTAAGCTATGTCAGCGGCACAAAAGAATTTTAATGATGGGTCACGGTTCACCTTTTGGGTTATTCGCAGTAGGTCAATTTAATTCTGAATTCTTTCTACCTTACATTATCAATGATAAATATGTTCCCCTATTTAAGAATCAGCCTGATAATGTATTTATATGGTGTAATGCAGACGAATTTATGGAACGGAATCAATTAAAAGGGTTCTATACGGGTATGTTTATTTCAGAAACCACTGAAGCGGCCTTTTGTGGGCTCGGTGTTGTTGAAAAAAGCATCGTGGAAGCATCTAATGATGCCTTTTCTGCAATTGTTCATAAGTATATTAATTGCCCTAAAAAGGAATTGTATGAGAAGGTGAAAAAAGAATATGAGGTGGTCGCTAAGGACAATATAGTGGCGGCTTATAATCACTCAAGGCTTTATTATTCATGAAATGAAATAATGTTACTACTCAGGAGGTTTTACCACAAAGGCAACGAAGAAAAAACAAAGAACACAAAGACATCTTTTAAAATAATTGACAGGCAAATATATAAACAGTATATTTTTCCTTGTGTTTCTATGTTCAAAACCTTGTGAACCTAGTGGTAAAAATACCTGATAGAAAACCCTGAAGTCAAAAAATAAGGTTCACCTAAATTATCGCTAAATATTTTAAGTATGATTGAAGAATATAATGACGAAGAAATTAAAAAAAATGGAAGACTCCTTTTTATGGGTAATGATAGGCAAAGGGAATCTTTTGAGATTGTTTTGGCTGCTGTAAGCAATTTTGGAAAGTGTCTTCAATATGCCTCTCCTAAACTTAGGGACAATACTGAAATCGTTTTTTCGGCAATATCTAATACCGGATTGGCATTGAAATATGTTTCGGAAAGATTGAAGTGTGATAAGGAAATTGTATTCAAAGCTGTTACGGATTCTTATGGTGGATATCCG
>CANCKV010000523.1 GCA_947378615.1 Chitinophagaceae bacterium
ATTGATAATTACCAAAAAGTTTTCCTGTATTAACTCCAATCATCTCTGTTCCCATTCCTACAAAGAATGAAGTAATCAAAAAAAGAAAGAAATGTAGGTTTTTGTTTGGTTGTACCCATATTAGCAATGCTGCCATGAGTAACAAATTGAAGTTTGTATTTGAAATAAACCAATCTTTTTGGGAAGTAAATAAGATACCAATTGCCCCACATAAATGAAATAGAATGGCAATGAAGATGGCTATGTCTTTTTTATTAATTGTAAGGTCTTTTAGCATAAATAAAATGTCAGTATAAAAGTATATAATTGAACCAAAATCTATGGTCAACTATTTCAAAAAAACTATTGACATAAATTAAAACACATTCTTTGGCAAAAAGGTTCAGAATTGCAAAAAAGGTGAACAATTTCACTCTAATATTATACCTTTTCCGATTGAGTGCGCAAAGATGACCTTTGCAAAATAGAGTTGTTATTCCTTTTATTTTGACAACGTTCAATAGTTGTAAACACTAGTAAAGAATGAAACTATGGTGATTTTAACCTCGAAAATCAGGGTAGTAGCGCATTCCTCCTGACTATAGTTAAATTGTTATAATCCATTATAATCAGTTATTAATGCAATCAAGGGTTGATAGAAAAGTAATAAGTAAATGTTGACAAAATATTTTTTGAATTATACTTTTTAAAATACGTTGATTTTAAATACCACTTACTTTATATTAATTCATTCTATTAATTTTAACGATAATCATTAAATTGGAAAAATAAATTAAGTTTTAAAAGTTGCAGAGTCACGGTAAATTCCCAAAATACGCATCGATTTATTCATCCTTCAAGTGCATTTTTTGATACTTCCTATCAATTTTTTGAAACTTAGAAGTCATTTTTTAAGTGCTTGCATGTCTTTATTGACTATTAGTATGCATTTTTTTATCCTTGACATGCATTTGCTGAACCTTTGTATGCGTTTTTCCATCATTAAATGGTCGTTTATTGACCCTATGAATGAGTTTGTTCATCCTTTGAATGAGTTTGTTCGCCTTTGATTGGTCGTTTTTTAAACGTAGAATGGAAAAACAATTGCTTTGTGAGCCCAATTAGCTGTTGTAGCTGAATTTATTCTCAAGTGGGTTGGGCAAGATTTATTAAGAATTAGAAATACGACGTTAATCCGCACTTATTTTAACACCCTCCTTGATTTGCATTATTAACTACCTTTTGTATTTTAATTTTTAACCTTGTTTAAAATCTATTATTCAGAAGCAATTAGTTCAAAACGAAACATTCCTTAATTAAAATAAAACTTGTTTTTAAAACGAAACCCTTTATAATTTAATATTCAATTCTGAATCTGTTAAATCCTGCGATGCTATCTCCTTCTTGTCAAAGCCATGAAGCAAAAGCTTAATTTTTTTGAATTTACTAGAATAACTTCCCTCTTTAGCCTTCAAAGTAACTATTCCATTTGAAGGATTGTAAACTATTTGTCGCTTATAAAAGCCTGTTTTCTCATAGTTATAGGTCTCTCCGTCATCTTCGTAATAGGTATAATTAGTAGAAAGATTGCCTTTGTAGATATGTAAATATAAAATTCCATCACCTGCCTCTTTTGTATTCTGAACAATTGATTGCATCGGAACGATGGCACCACTCTTCACAAATACAGGCACATCCTCCAAAGGACTCTCAACAAAATAGTTGCTACCTCCTGTATATACTTTATCGTTACTTAAACGATACCAATCTGTTGGACCCGGCAAATAAACTTCGGTTATTGATTGGGTAGAAGCAACAGGACAAATCATGATACCATCACCAAAAAGAAACTGATGTTGGTATTTAGGGTCGTAGGCATTATCATCAAAAGTATAATCAATTGGTAACATCCTATTGATTGGCAAACCTGTTTCATGCGCTTGATAAAATGCACTGTATAAATGTGGTAATAGTTGATAACGATGCTCCAAGATTGCCTTAATCTTTATGGTATTCGATTCGCCAAATAACCAAGGTTCACGATAATTATAATTAATACAAGTATGATTGCGGAATAGCGGCGTATATACCCCCAAACTTAGCCAACGAACAAACAATTCGGGTGTGGGATTACCTATAAAACCACCAATATCCATACCTATGTAGGGTATTCCACTTAATCCCATACTATTCAACAATCGGAATCCAAGCAACATGTGGTCGTCTGTACTTGCGTTGTCGCCCGTCCATTGTGCAGAATACTTCTGAATACCCGCATACGATGCCCTTGTCAATACAAAAGGGCGATGTCCATTCATACCCAACTTTGTTCCTTCGTAAGTGGCTTTTGCCATTAACAAACCATAGGCATTCTTTACAGAAAAAAGTGTTTGTCTTTCTTTTCCTTCTCCAAACTCTATTAAATTCGGAAACTCTCTTCCCCATGCAGCAGGTTCATTCATGTCATTCCAAAAACCCTTGACACCATTATCAATGTAGGGTTGCTTAAAATTAGCCCCCCACCACAAACGAGTGCTCTCTTTTGTAAAATCTGGAAAGTGACATCGGCCGGGCCAAACATGTCCTATATAGGGCTTACCACTCGGATACTTTGCAAAATGATTGCCTATCAATCCATCCTCATAAGCTTTATAACCCTTTTCAACTTTTATTCCGGGATCGATGATCGTGACTATATCAAAACCCATCTGTTTCATTTGCCCTAGCATTCCTTTCACATCAGGATATTTATGACTCCAAGTGAATACCTTGTAATTATCCATATAATTGATGTCACTCACAATGACATCGGCAGGAAGTTTCTTTTCACGAAATGTTTTAGCAATAGAAAGGAGTTGTTCCTGATTATCATAGCCCCATCGAGATTGTTGAAAACCCAAACTCCAAAGGGGAGGCATTGGCGTACGGCCTGTTAGATTGGTATAATCTTTAATGATATTGGCAACAGTACTCCCACCAAAAACATAGTAGTTCATCTCTCCATCGTCTGCACCAAAATGAAAGAGTTCTTCATCAGCACCTCCCCCAAAATTGAAATAGGTTTTATGTGTATTGTCAAAGAAGATACCATAAGAAACGCTATCATGTATGCCTATAAAAAAAGGGATAGTCGCATAAAGAGGGTCGGCATTACTAGCATAAGCAGGCACATCGCTATTCCAGTTTTGGTAAAAACTACCTCTGCGATTTATGTTACCCGTCTTTTCGCCCAATCCAATAAACTTTTCATCTGCATGTAATTGTTTGTAACAACTCACCTGATTGCCAAACCAACTAACGCCCAAATCGGACTCATCGGCACATAACAATTCATTATTCCTATTATAAACACTGACCCTAAAAGGATGTGTCTTCACTTTTACAATCA
>CANCKV010000524.1 GCA_947378615.1 Chitinophagaceae bacterium
GAGTCAATTTATTCTGAAATTAATTATTCACTGTTAGACAAGTTGATAGATGCGGCAAAAACGAATTACCCTCTAATGAAAAGCACAAAGATTAGGTTGTTGATGGCTCAGGATAATGTAAAAAAAACCTCAAAGGGTGTTTGGTATGACTTTTTCTCATTTTCGATGAGTTATAGCCCGACTAATACTATTTCAATCGCTAATTATGTGTTAACAGGGTACCAATTTGGCTTTTCACTTAATTTCGCAACACTATTACAAAAGCCTTATTTAATGAAAGATGCTAAGAATCAGTTGACGTTAACTCAGCTAGATAAGGATAATTATGAATCGAATCTTGAGTATGAAGTAAAAAGCCGCTATTTTAAATATTTGGAAGCACTTACAATGCTGAAGACGTTAACGAAGTCGTCTGTAGATATGGACGCAAGTTTTAAGCAATTAAAGTATAAGTTTGAAAAAGCAGAAGAGTCATTTGATAATTATAACAAAGGATTAATTTCTATCACACAACAAAAGCAGAGTATAATTTCTGCAGAAGGAGCTCTTATCATGGCAAAATATGCTCTTGAAGAGATTGCATGTAAAAAATTAGAAGACTTTCATTAATGGAATTTCGTAACTATTTATATCTTGTTTATAAACAAAAATTTCTGATGCTAGCCACATCATTAATTGCTGTTGCATTGACTATGTCAATGACAAAACACTTACCAGAGAGTTTTACGTCAAAGGCTAGAATGGCAACAGGTTTTGAGGATCAGACACAGGCTTCTGTGTTAGAAGAAAAGCTAGATGCAGGAGAGACAAAGATTGGTGCTGAATTCGATAATCTTATTCAAACAATACAATTAAAAAAGAATTTTGATCAGGTATCCTATCAACTTATTTTGCATGATTTGACAAGCCCAACACCTTTTAGGAAAAAAAGTAAAATGCTTTCTAGCTTAAGCAAACAAGCAACTAATCATGCAATTGAAGTCTTTACAAAAAAATACCAAGATAGAGATCCATTGTTTTTATTTGATGCAGATCAAAAGACATTAGACGACTTGATTAATTCGATGGGTTATGGATTTGATGCATTAAAAAATAAAATGTCGATTTCAAGAAACAGTAATAGTGATTTTCTTACTTTAGAATTCGAAGGTGACAATCCATTGTTCTGTGCTTTTGTAATCAATACACTTTGTAAGGAATTTTTGACCTATTACACCATTGTATTAAGAGAAAGTCATGTAAAGGGAGTCAATTTTTTGGAGGCATTATTACAGCAAAAGCGTGAGTCAATGAATGCCCGAATGGATTCTTTGAAAGCCTATAAGATTAGAAATAGAATATTGAACTTTGCTAGTCAAGCAGCTGGTATATATTCTCAGATTTCAGAATTTGAGGCTAAAAAAGAAGAGGCAGAAAAGTCAGTTATTTCCTATCAGGGGGCCGTTAAAAGCATTGAGAATAAGTTTGATCCGAACGATAGGATGTACATTGAAAGTACCTTGATTAAAATCAATGGGGAGATTATGGAAACCAAAGAAAACTTGAAGAGGTTTAAAGAGGCTTTAATTCTCAATAAGTATAATCCCAAAATTCAACATAAAGTCGATTCCTTACAAATAATTCTTGCTGCTCAGATTACTCAATTATCGGATAAATATATAGTCAATCCTTTGGCGTCAAAAGAAAATTTGGTTTCACAAAAGATTGGTCTTGAAATTCAGATGGAATTAGCGAAGAACAGTATTGACATTTTAGATAAACATATTGCATTACTAAATGAACGATACGATAGGATGGTTCCTCACGAAGCAATTATTCAACGCTATGAGACTGAAATTGATATTGCAAGTAAGGAATACATTGAAATTCTTACAAAATATAACCAAACCAAAATGGAGTCTAATATTACTCCAAAAATTAGACAAATTGAAATGGCAATGCCAGGCCCGGCAGCACCTTCTAAGAAATCGGTTTTTATCGTTTTAAGTGGTGTTGTTCCAATTGTATTATATGTTATTGTATTATTTGTTGTTTTCGTTATGGATGATACACTTAAAACATCAAAAGAATTGTCTAATAAAACCAATATTCCAGTATTAGGGTATTTACCATTGATAAATAAGAACTCAATCAATCTTGAAAACGTTTGGAAAAGTATTAATCCAAACAAGAATATACAGAATTATAAAGATTTGCTACGTTCAACAAGATTTGAAATTGAGCAGGAGATGAATGATTCAAAAATCCTTTCAATCACAAGTCTGTCAGATAATGAAGGAAAGTCATTTGTGTCTTTAAGTCTTGCTTATGCCTTTGCAAAAGTCAACAAACTTGTTTTACTAATTGATGGTGACTTTACAAATACTTCTGTTACTGACATTTCAAAGTGTACATTATTCCTTGATGATTATTTAGATGGCATTATTGGTTTGGATGTCATTTTTAAAATGCAAGGAATTCAGATATTGGGAACAAGAAGGCGTGATGGTTCTCTATTTGAAATGCATCAGGAACATTATATTAAAGAGAAATTGGATGCTTTAAAATCTGTTTTTGATATTATCATTATTGATATTCCTTCATTAGATGACCTTAATAAATCGAAAGAGTGGATTGTAATGTCTGAGAAGGTGATTTCTGTTTACCAAGCACAAAGAAGTATCACAGGACCTAAAGATTTGCAACTAAATTATCTACGTGAGTTGAATGAAAAATATATTGGTTTCATATTAAATAAGGTTGAAGGTCACAAATCTAAATTGAAGAATTTTATTATCAATATGAAAAGCAGATATAAGAATAGGAAAAAGAAATAATAAATGGTTAGCATAATATTACAAACGGTTTGGATTATTTTTCAAATATTGATTGGCTACAATCTAGCCTTGCCTGTATGTATTTTCTTATTGTATTTGATTAAACCAAAACAAAAAACAAATTCCTTTTCATCATCTAAAGCTGAGGCCGATTATGCAATCATTGTAACCGCTTATGAACAAACGCATACATTACCTCCCGTTATCGACTCCCTTTTAAAATTACAATACAGCAATTTTATCATTTATATAGTTGCTGATAAATGTGATGTAAGCAAACTACATTTTTCTGATGAGCGAGTGGTAGTATTAAGACCCCCTGAAACATTGGGCAGTAATACACGTTCACACTTTTATGCAATCAATCATTTTAAAAGAAACCATGATAGACTAACAATTATAGATAGCGATAATTTGGTTGAGCCTGATTATTTACTTCAATTGAATAAATATTTTGATGCAGGATTCGTGGCAGTACAAGGCGAGCGGAAGGCTAAGAATTTAGATACTACTTATTCTTGCATCGATGCGGCAAGAGATATTTATTA
>CANCKV010000525.1 GCA_947378615.1 Chitinophagaceae bacterium
GTTAAAGGAATTGAAGATGCTAAAAAGAATTTGGTTAAAGTACCAATTTCTCATGGTACAATTCCTCACGAACAATTGGCAAAAGCGGGTGCTGCTAAAGTGTTAATTAAGCCAGCTGCACATGGAGCTGGAGTGATAGCAGGAGGTAGTATGCGTGCTGTTTTGGAAAGTGCTGGAATTACTGACGTATTGGCTAAAAATTTAGGTTCTGCTAATCCACATAACGTTGTTAAGGCAACAATTAAGGCTCTTTCCTTATTGAGAGAACCAATTGAAATCTCAAAAACTCGTGGAGTTAAATTAAGCAAAGTATTTAACGGATAAATTTCAGAAGAAGTTTAGATATATTTTAAAATTGATTTTTATGGTTATTAAAATAACTCAGGTTAAAAGTGGTATTGATAGATCTGAAAGACAAAAACAAACTTTAATTGCTTTGGGTCTGAAGAAATTGAATGCCGTTAAAGAAGTTGAAGCAACTCCTCAGATTTTAGGAATGGTTAAGAAAGTTAGTCATTTGGTAAAAGTTGAAACAGTTTAAATTTAATTACAAACTATTTTTCGTTAATCGTTAAATAGTTTTTTTAATAAAAGCGAGGGGTGATTCCCCGAAAGTATAAAATCTATAAAATGAAGTTACATAATTTAAAACCTGCAGAAGGTTCTACACACAAAGAAAAGAGATTAGGTCGTGGTGAAGCTAGTGGAAAGGGCGGAACATCAACTAAAGGTAATAAGGGTAGCCAACAAAGAGCAGGTTATCAAAGAAAAAACGCTCATGAAGGTGGTCAAATGCCAATTCAACGTCGTATTCCAAAGCGTGGGTTTAAGAATCCAGATCGCGTAGAATACACTGTTTTCAATTTAGGACAAATTGAAACGTTGAATGAAAAATATGCTTTTTCAGAATTCTCTGTAGATACTCTTTATTCTAATGGTTTAATATCTAAAACTGATAAGGTTAAGGTATTAGCGACAGGAGAGTTGAAATCTAAATTATCTTTCAAAGTTAATGCACTAAGTGTTAAAGCAAAGTCACTAATTGAGAGTTTAGGTGGCACAGTTGAAATAATTAAATAATTTTTCTTACTTTGCCGGCGCATCTATTATATGATGCGTTTTTTTAGTTTTAGGCCATTTAATATTAACTCAAGAGATTCAAGTGAAAAAATTCATAGACAATTTAAAAAATATCTGGGCAATAGAAGAGTTACGCAATAAAATTATTGTGACTTTAGCTTTTGTGTTGACTTATCGTTTAGGAACTCAGATTACATTACCAGGTATCAATCCTAATTTATTAGAAGCTGCTAAAGCAGGTAGTTCTAAAAATGGACTTCTTGGTCTATTTGATACTTTTGCAGGAGGGGCTTTTTCACAAGCTTCTATTTTGGCTTTGGGTATTATGCCTTACATCTCTGCTTCTATCTTTATGCAGTTGATGACTATCCTTATTCCTCAGTTACAGAAAGTACAGAAGGAAGGTGAAAGTGGTCGTAAAAAAATAAATCAATGGACTAGATATCTAACAATTATAGTAACTATGTTTCAGGCAGGTGCTTATGTTGCCTATTTGAAGAGTCCTGGTTATGCCGAAGCATTAATCCCTGCTTATCAACCTTTCTTTGCTTTTTCTACAATTATAACTTTAACCTCAGGTACTTTGTTTGTAATGTGGTTGGGTGAGAAAATTCAAGATAAGGGTTTAGGAAATGGTACTTCTATTATCATCATGGTAGGTATTTTAGCTCGTCTTCCTCAATCAATTTTACAAGAGTTTACTGCTAAGAGTGAAAAAGGCGGTGGTGGATTATTAATATTCTTAATCGAAGTAGCTATACTTGTTGTAATTATAATGGGTCTTATCATATTGGTACAAGGTGTACGTAAGATTAATGTTAATTATGCAAAGCAAATTGTTGGTAATAGACAAGTTGGTGGTGCAAGACAATTCCTTCCAGTAAAAGTTAATAGTGCAGGTGTTATGCCAATCATTTTTGCTCAGGCAATTATGTTTTTGCCAACACTAGTTTCATTCACTAATCTTGATTCTGCTAAGGGTTTTGTAAAAGTTTTTAGCGACCATAGTAATGTATGGTACATGATTATCTATTCTGTAATGGTAATTGGATTTACTTTCCTTTATACTGCTTTGATTTTTAATCCTAAACAAATTGCCGAAGATTTAAAACGTAATAATGGTTTTGTACCTGGAGTTAAACCTGGTGAACCTACTGCTGATTATATCGGAGCGATTATGGATAAAATAACTTTACCCGGAGCTATATTCCTTGCTTTTGTAGGTATTTTACCTGGTTTCGCTCAGCGTTTAGGTGTAACTCAATCTTTCAGTACTTTCTTTGGAGGAACAAGTTTGTTGATTATGGTTGGTGTAGTTTTAGATACATTACAACAAATTGAAACTTACTTGTTGATGCGTCAATATGATGGTTTAATGACAAATGGTCGTATTCAAGGAAGACAACAATCTAGTAGTATTCCTACAACTTCACTTTAATCTAAAGAGTTCAAAATATAAGGCCTGTTAGTTTTTACTGACAGGTTTTTTAATTTTATACCTCTCCTTACTAATTAACCTTTAATTTTTTTTTATGAGTCATGGAAAGAATATAATTTATTATAAAACTGACTATGAAATTGGTTTGATGAAACAAGCTGCAGTCATGGTTAGTAAAACCCTAACTGAAGTTGCTAAAGTATTAACTCCCGGAATCACAACTTTAGATATTGATAAACTGTGTAACACATTTATCAGAGATAATAAGGGAATACCTTCATTTTATCAATATAGAGGCTATCCTCACAATATTTGCGCTAGTGTAAATGATGTGGTTGTGCATGGTTTTCCAAATAATGTTCCATTAGTTAATGGTGATATCGTCAGTATTGATATTGGAATTATTTTAGATGGTTGGCATGGTGATCATGCTTACACTTTTGTAATTGGTGAAACAACCCCCGAAATTATCAAATTAGTAAATATTACTAAAGAGAGCCTTTACAAAGGAATAGAAAAGGCAATTGTAAATAATAGGATTGGAGATATAGCTTATGCTATTCAAGAACATACTGAATTCAAACATAAATACGGAGTTGTTCGTGAATTAGTTGGACATGGATTAGGAAAAAGCTTACATGAAGATCCTCAAATGCCAAATTTTGGAAAGAGAGGTAGTGGGACTAAATTGAAGGAAAACCTTGTTTTAGCAATTGAACCTATGATCAATTTAGGTACTAAAAATGTTTTTACTGACAAGGATGGTTGGACTGTTCGAACTGATGATGGGAAACCTTCTGTGCATTTTGAACATGATGTTTGTGTAAAGAG
>CANCKV010000526.1 GCA_947378615.1 Chitinophagaceae bacterium
CCAGGCCTTGCTGGCTGAGAGCACTGCCGTGGGGTACCTGTATGTAAACGAAGCATTTACCCAAATGACAGGTTATTCATTTCAGGAAGTAGAAGGAAAAGCGACGAGATTCCTAGCAGGCCCACTTACCAACCAAGAAGAAAGAAGAAAACTACAGTATAATATAGATAATTTCTTACCTGGAAAAATAGAAATAATAAACTACAAAAAGAATGGTGAACCGTTTTGGGTGAATATCTCCATATTTCCTGTAGCTGACAAGAATGGGAAATATACACATTGGGTATCTATGCAAAAAGAGGTGACGCTGAGAAAAAAAGAAGAAGAAGAAAAAGAAACCTTAATAAAAGAATTGATTAGTAATAATAAAGAACTTAAACAATTCGGTTATATCACTACGCATAACTTAAGAGCACCTTTAACAAATCTTATGACAATCAGTAAACTACTTGATGAAAATAAAATTGAAGACGCCCTCTCAAGAAAACTGATTGATGGATTCAAAAAATCTACTATTCTACTAAATGATACTTTAAATGATTTAATCAACGTATTATTTATCAAAGAAAGAACTAATATAGTGACCGAAGAATTATCATTTGAAGAAGAACTGAAAAAGGTAATCGCCTCAATTTCAAACATTTTAGTAGCCAAAAATGTAGATATAGATTATCATTTTCTTGATGCACCCATGGTTAATTTTAGCGATATTTATCTCGAAAGTATATTCCTTAATTTATTGACAAACTCAATCAAATACGCTCATCCTGATAGAAATCCAGTAATAAAAATTAATAGTTCTAAAGATATAGACGGGAAAGTGAAACTTATATTTTCTGATAACGGAATTGGAATGAATATGGATAGTGTTAAAAATAAAATATTTGGATTATATCAACGTTTTCATAGTAACGCAGATAGCAAAGGAATTGGATTGTATCTTGTCCATTCTCAGATTACAGCACTAGGAGGAAATATTGAAGTAAATAGTGAAGTTAATGTAGGTACAACATTTAAATTAACCTTTGAAAGAAAACAGATAAAATAAAATACTTTTTCCTCTAAGAAATGCCATCAAAAGAGAAACAAAAAAAACCTTATGAAAATTGAGGCTAGACTTCAAGAGTAGCAATAAAAATTACTTTCCGATACAAAATTTACTGAAAATAAAATCTAATTGTTCTTCATTTGAGACCTCACCTGTTATTAAACCTAAATAATGAAGGCATTCTCTAATATGCAACGATACTAAATCTCCAGATAAATTATCCTTTAATCCACCAATAACTTCATTTAAATTGATTGACAGTTTATACAAGGCTTCATAATGTCTCACATTCGTTATAATAGTAGATTCAGTTTGAACAAGACCACCTAATGCCAATTTATACAAGTCTATTTTTAAGTTTTCAATATTAACTTTAGTCTTTGCAGATATAAACGAGATAGGACTAAAGTCTTTAAAATGAGCATGATAATCCTCTGCACACAAATCAGTTTTATTGCCTACTAAAATATATTTATAAGATTTCAATTTAAAATCATCAACAATAACCTTTAATCTCTCGGAGGTATATTCATTAATATCAAAAAGATATAAGATAATATCGGCAGATTTCATTTGGTCTAAGCTCCTTTCAATACCTAAATTTTCAATGACATCATGAGAATGCAAACGCAAACCTGCTGTATCGACTAATCTAAAAAGAATACCGTTGATATTCAACGTTTCTTCAATAGTATCACGTGTTGTACCAGGAATATTACTTACAATTGCTCGATTCTCATTCAATAAACTATTCAATAAAGTGGACTTCCCAGCATTTGGAGTACCAATTATGGCGACAGAAATACCCTTCTTCACAACATTACCATACTTAAAAGAATCACATAAAATGGACACACGACTGAGTGTTTTAGAAACTAAATCTAAAAGATGAGTACGGTCTGCAAATTGAACATCCTCTTCAGCAAAATCTAATTCTAATTCTATGAGAGCTGAGAAGGTTAACAATTGCTCTCTTAAAAAGGCTAATTCATTTTTAAATCCTCCTCTCAAAACATTCAAAGCAGCTGCTGCACTCGCTTTTGTATTGCTCTCAATTAAATCAGCTACAGATTCAGCCTCAGCTAAATTAAATTTATTATTTAAAAATGCACGTTGAGTAAATTCTCCAGGTTTAGCCATCCTACAACCATTTTCAATAAGAACAGTAATAACCCGTTCTAATATGAAAGGTGAACCATGACAACTAATCTCAATAACATCTTCACCAGTATAGGAATTAGGACTTTTAAATAGAGATAAAACAACTTGATCAATTAACTCAGAGTCATATTTTAAATAACCTACATGAAGTGTATGAGAGGGTAATTTTTCAAGGTTTTTAGATGGAAATAAATCATTAACAATTTTAAATGTGGAAATTCCACTAATCCTTATAATTCCAACAGCACCGATTCCATTAGGGGTAATTTGGGCAACAATAGTATCGCTCCAACTATCAAAAAGAAATTTCATAAAGTAGTATTAATAAAAAAGCCTTCTCAAATGAGAAGGCTTAAAAAACATATAATAAAAGATTATTCTTCTGAAACTACAAATGTTATTGCTTGTCTTGCTCTGTAAGCAACCATTCTACCATTTTGTACGGCAGGCTTCCAAGCTGGACCTTTTTTAATAACCCTTATTGCCTCTTCTCGAGTTCCATAAGGTGAAGGATCTGCTTGAACATCACTAATATTTCCGGCCTTATCAACTAGAAAGTTTACCATTACCGTATATTTTCCAGCAGGAGCACCATTTTCAGAGGGTAAAGAGCTATTTAAATTTCTTTCAAGATATTTTTTCCAAGCATCTTTTCCACCTGGAAATTCTGCTTCAATTTGAACAGAAGTAAATACTTTATCGTAATCTTCTTCTTGCTTTGGAGCTTCAACTACTCCTGTACCTTTACTTTCCACAGCGGGAGCCACTAAACCATCATCCTTAGCTCCTTCCTGATTAATAGTACCTATTTTAGTTTCCTCCAATTTAGCAACTTCGGGAGGTGGTTCTTTTACTTCTTCATCCTTAACAATTTTAGGAGGTGTAAACTTTGTTATTTCAACCTTAGGAGGTTCTTGTTTTGGAGGAGGTGGAGGAGGTGGAATATCAGGCTTTTTTTCCTGCTTTTTCATATCCTCTAAGGAAACATCCTGAACAATGATTTCATTTTTTGTATCCTTCTTAAAAGAAGTAGCAACTATTGAAATTAAATATATTGATAAGCATATAAGAAATGTAACAACTAAAGCATAAGTAATTCTATGATTATAGGTTTTTCTTAAATCATACG
>CANCKV010000527.1 GCA_947378615.1 Chitinophagaceae bacterium
ATAAATAATTAAGCTTTCGATTTAAATAATCTATTGATTTATTCAGTTAGGGATAATATTGTATAAAAAACGAAAATGATATATAGAAGTAAATCACCGCTTCGGATTGGTTTGGCAGGAGGAGGAACAGATGTTAGTCCTTATAGTGACGAGTTTGGGGGGGCTATTTTAAATGCAACTCTATCACTTTACGCCCATGCATCCATCGAAATATTAAAAGAAAATACCATTGTAGTTCAGGCGCTTGATAGAAAGGAATCTGAAACATTTACATGGTCAAAGAAATTGCCAATCAATGGAAAGTTAGATTTGTTAAAGGGTGTTTACAATCGTATTCAAAAAGACTATGGTTTCCCTCACAAAGGATTTAAGCTGAGCACATTTGTAGATGCACCTGCAGGAAGTGGTCTCGGTACTTCTTCTACACTTGTAGTAGCGATTATTGGTGCATTTGTTGAAATGCTTAAACTCCCACTTGGTGATTATGATATTGCACATTATGCTTACGAAATCGAAAGAAATGACTTGCAGCTAAGTGGAGGAAAACAAGATCAATATGCCGCTACTTTCGGAGGAGTCAACTTCATGGAATTTTATGGGGACAAGGTTATTGTGAATCCCCTAAGGATTAGACAAGAATATTTGAATGAATTAGAACACAATTTGGTGCTTTATTATACGGCAACTAGTCGTGAAAGTGCAACAATAATTAAAGAGCAACAAAGTAATGTTCATCAAAAGAATGTAGCTTCTGTTGATGCAATGCATCAGTTAAAGGAGCAAGCTAAAATGATGAAGGAGGCTTTGCTGAAAGGTCGTTTACATGAAATTGGAGAGATACTTGATTATGGGTTTGAGCAAAAAAGATTGATGGCAAAAAGTATCAGTAATCAATTAATTGAAGATATTTATTCCTCTGCCAAAGCTGCAGGAGCAAGTGGTGGAAAAATAAGTGGTGCTGGTGGTGGTGGATTCATGACTTTTTATTGTCCAGGAAATAATCGTTACAAAGTAATTGAACAATTATTGAAGTTCGGTGGGGAAGTTAAAAATTATCAGTTAACACAAATAGGGTTGACAACTTGGACTACACAATAGATTAAAATGAAATTTGGGAAAGTTAATTCTTCGTTCCATTTTTGAATTAGAATAACAGGACTAGATTAATGAATTATTTTTTGACTAAATAAATAATTATTATTGGGTTGTCAATAATATTGCATTTTTATTTAGGCATACTATTTATATTGAAATTATGAAAACGATGGATAAGGTTACAAAAATAATTGGAGAGTCAATAAGTGTTAAGCAACAATTATTGCAAAATGAAGTGATCTTACAACGGATTATAACAGTTGTAGATGTTATTAGTGATGCATTTATTGCAGGAAATAAAGTTTTGTTTTGTGGTAATGGAGGTAGTGCTGCAGATGCTCAACATCTTGCTGCAGAGTTCAGTGGTAGATTCTATAAAAATAGGAAGGCACTTCCTGCAGAGGCATTACATTGTAATACTTCCTACATTACGGCAGTTGCTAATGATTATAGTTATGATGTTATTTATGCACGATTACTTGATGGTATTGGTGTGAAAGGTGACATTATTCTGGGTTTAAGCACTTCTGGAAATTCTACAAATATTATAAAAGCCTTTGAAGTAGCACGAGAAAAGGGAATTGTTACGATTGGCTTGACGGGTGAAAGTGGTGGTGCAATGAAAGAGGTAAGTGATTATTTATTTAATGTGCCGTCTTCAGTTACCCCACGTATTCAGGAAAGTCATATTTTATTAGGTCATATCATTTGCGAATTAGTAGAGGAGAAAGTTTTTGAATAATTACGATAAAATAAAGCATTAAAGATAAATGTAATTCTATGAGTTCAAATACTGTGGATAGGGTAGAAGAGAGTATTGGAGAAGTCATTATTCTTGCAGGTGGGCTTGGAACACGATTGCGGAGTGCAGTGCCTGATTTGCCGAAATGTATGGCACCTGTAAATGGAAAGCCCTTTATAGGCTATGTGATCGATTATTTTCTTAGTCAGGGTGTGCGTAAGTTTATTCTTTCTCTTGGTTATAAAAGTGATTCAATCATTGGCTTTATTAAGTCTGATTATCCTAATTTACAGGTACAGTTCGCAATTGAGGATGAACCCTTAGGAACAGGAGGTGCAATTAGGTTGTCTTGTACACTTGCAACAGAAAAGAATGTTTTTGTTACTAATGGGGACACTTTATTCAGTGTGAATCTTTTAGAAATGTTAAATAAGCATACAAAATCGAATTCCGATTGTACTCTTTCATTGAAACCGATGACAGATTTTGATAGGTATGGTGTCGTGGAATTAGATGGAGATAGTGCTGTATCTTCATTCAAGGAAAAACAGTATTATAAAAACGGATTAATAAATGGAGGTTTGTATGTTTTGAATGTTGCCCATTTTCTTTCAGAGTCTTTACCTCAAAAGTTTTCGTTTGAAAAGGAATATATGGAAGCTCTGTTTTTGAAAAGAAGGATCAGTGGTGTCATTCAGGAGGGATATTTTATTGATATTGGCATTCCTCAAGATTATTTAAAAGCACAGCAAGATTTTGCACATAACGGTCAAGACTAAATTAAAATTACATGATTGATTTGAAGGATATTGATAAGACTTGGACATTGTTTATTGATCGGGATGGAGTGATTAATCATGAGAAGAAAGATGATTACATCAGAAATTGGAATGAATTTAGGTTTTATGATGGTGTATTGGATGCTCTGAAAATATTGAATGGGAAATTTGATAAAATACTAATGGTTACTAATCAAAAGGGGGTTGGAAAAGGGGTAATGACTTTAAGCGATTTGAGTGAAATACATGAAAATATGCTTGACATGATTAAAGAAAATGAAGGAAGAGTAGATAAAATATTTTTTTGTTCAGATTTAGCCAATGATTCGTACTATAGAAAGCCAAACCCAGGAATGGCGTTTCAAGCAAAAAATGATTTCCCATCTATTGATTTCAACAAGAGCTTGATGGTTGGAAATAAACTGAGTGATATGGGATTTGGAAGGAATGCTGGTATTCATACCGTATTTGTTGCTACTACGAACCCTGAAATTGAATTCCCTCATCATTCGATTGATTTTAGGTTCAACAACTTATTAGATTTTGCAAATCAATTTGTATAGTTTAATAATTTACACAAATCATTCTTTTATTCTTTTTTGCTAGTCTTTTGTAGTTAAGATAGAAATGAACAAGTTCTAATTGAATGTATTGTTCTATTTGTAGTAATTAAGCCTTTTAATAATTTTATTTTTTATTAAAAAACAGATCCTTATCTTAGT
>CANCKV010000528.1 GCA_947378615.1 Chitinophagaceae bacterium
CATTCTATTCCACTTCCATCAAATCCCTGATAACAACACTTGCTACGGTGCATCCAAAAATGGCAGGCATATAGCTAATTGTCCCTATAATTGATTTCTTAGGAAATGCCTTCTCCGTCACTACAACTTTTGTAGCATCAATTTCTTCAGGACTGAAAACAACCTTTAGTCCCGTATAAATACCAACGGCATGTAGTCTTTTGCGAACATATTTTGCAAGTGTACACTGATAGGTCTTAGATATATCCACTATCTGCACCATCGAAGGATTTACTTTTCCACCTGCCCCAAGCGATGTAACAATAGGAATATGACGGTCTTTACAGGCTTTAATAAACTGTACTTTTGGTCCTAGCGTATCGATACAATCGACTGCATAATCGAACTTTTGACTATCCAACAAGTTGTCAATCGACTCATCCTGAAGGTATTTTGCCAATACAGTCACCTTTATTTCAGGATTAATGTCCCTAATTCTGTCTGCCATCACTTCGGCTTTCAGCTTACCTGCTGTAGAATGTAATGCAGGGATTTGTCGGTTAGTGTTGCTAAGGTCAACAGTATCTGCATCCACAATTGTTAGGCTGCCCACTCCTGCCCTAGCAATCATTTCGGCACAGATTCCACCTACTCCTCCTAGACCAACTACTAATACATGCTTGTCGAATAATGTGGTCAACTTTTCGTCACCAAGTAGCAACTGAGTTCTACTCATCCAATATGGAATCATGCGTTCTAATCATTAAAATGAGCCACGAATTAAAGGAATAAAGTGGGGTAAATCTTATTAAACTATAAAATATAAAAAATTGAAGGACTTTTTGTTTCAAAACAACTACTTTTTAAATCCTAAAGATTCATAAGCATCCACTTTAAGTGAGTTGCAACATACAACTCACCAAAAGCATCTACTTTAAGTGAGTTGCAACTTGCAACGCAGTTCGAGCAGATGCTTTTGCCTTTTTATTTCGTGCAACTCGCCAAAAGCATCTACTTTAGGTGAGTTGCAAGTTGCAACGCAGTTCGAGCAGATGCTTTTGCCTTTTTATTTCGTGCAACTCACTAAAAGCATCTACTTTAGGTGAGTTGCAACTTGCAACGCAGTTCGAGTAGATGCTTTTGCCTTTTTATTTCGTGCAACTCACTAAAAGCATCTACTTTAGGTGAGTTGCAACTTGCAACGCAATTCGAGCAGATACTTTTGCCTTTTAAATTCTTGCAACTGACTTAAATTAAATTATAGAGGAATGAACGAATGAATTGTAAATCTGCTTTCACATTGCTTCAAAACAATTAAATTTCAAACAGGTTCTGATTAATCGTTATTTCTCATGCTTTTAACCACAATAATCACTAAGATTTATACAATAAAACACAGGGGCTAGAATAAATTGCAGATACTTACTTTCCAATTATTTAATAAGAAATCCCTTTGATAATACCCCTTAAGTAGTAACTTAAAAAGTAATACCAAATTCGAAACTTGGTGAAAAACTAAAAGGCTTGTCATTACCAAATCTTAGTGGAAGCGGAGTCGCAACATATACATTACTGTATTTTCCTTTTATAATCGTCTTGCTAAAAATGGGGGTAATACCATATCTACCCGATGTTTCAAAGGCTGTTCTGCCAATAAAAGTATATCCTTTGCCTAATGCAAGCATGATACCCGGATGAAAAAGAAAGTTTGACATCTTGCTTATTCCTTTTTCAGATCTAATTGTGGGAATGAATTGCATGGAGAATCCAACAGTCGATGTTTTCCATACGTTTACGCAGGTCGGGAATCCGATTTGATAATAACTTGAGAAATTGTAACTAGGTGCATCGCTACTGATGGCAACGATTTGATGTACAATACCTGTTGAGAAATAAATTTTCGGGTTAGTAGTTTGGGAAAATACAGTAACTGAAATGCACAAAACTAGCGCAGAAAATAGTAATCTAAACTTCATTAATTAGTTGTTTTGTGCAAATATGTTGATTTTGATTATCATATCCAACTAATGTTATAGACAATTAGATTTTATATTCTATTCACTATCGATTAGTGTAACATAATAGTTTTCAAAAAAATAGCTAAATGTTTCAATTCAGTCGGATTTCTTAAAAATTACATAAGAAAAAAAGGGACACAAATCCTACCAATAATAAAAAGAAATCTGAAAAATAAAAGACTAGAAAGCCGTGCTTTTCTTTCTAGAAAAAGTTGCTGAGTAGTAACAGTTATTTAGTAGAAGAGGGGTATAGAACCTTATAATTCAATAAAATAGTCGAATAGTTTATTTATTTAGTCAAATGAAAGAATTTTAAAAATAACTACTTAATTTCCTCTTTTTTCTTACCCACATACGAAACAGAGATTGTTTTACAAGTAAATTTAACTGATGACAGAGTTCGCCGCAATTGAAATTAATTCAGTAGGAATTGTAAACTATATTTCTATACCCTCTTCTATCTTTTGGAAAGATATTTTGCCTGCTAAGGGCGAGAACCTATTATATCATTGGAAAGAATCTGTGAATGAACAGATCAAAGAGTTTGTGGAAGAAATATTTAATTCTTCCAATCAAATAAAGCGCCCTATTTCCATCAATTCCCATACATTTAATTGTACTGCTTTTAGAAGCAGTTCTGATAAGGCAACTATTTGTTGGGAGATAGATTACAGAGCTACCCATCAGTCTATTGAAAATGTGAAGAATATTCGAATGGGCTTAGTAAATTTTGCATTTGAAAATTCAAATACTGCTATCCATTTTGTAAATAAAGACGGTAGTTTTTATGATTTCAACAATGCCTTGAACTCAATGTTAGGCTACACAAGAGAAGAATTTTTTAAGCTCACCATATTTGATATTAATCCAACTATTAACGAAGAATACTGGCAAAAAGTATGGAAGGACTTAAAGGAAAATGGGGCTAGAACTGTTCTTGCCAAACAGATGAAAAAAGATGGGTCGTTGATAGATATTGAATTGAAGTCTATTTTGATTAATTATGATGGTTTTGAATTGAATTGTGCATTTATTAATGACATTACAGAAAGGAAAAAACTAGAGGAGTCCTTAAAATTAGTTGATTTCGCATTTCGGAACACTTCAATACCTATGCATTTTCTCAAAGAGGATGGACAGGTGTTCGATTGCAATCATGCAGCCTGCAACTTGTTAGGATATACTAGAGAAGAATATCTGTCATTGCCTGTTTTCCAATTGAACGAGAATATTACAATAGACTTCTATAATAGAGACTGGGAGACACTTACAGAAACTTCAAATAGGGTATTAAATTTCAAGATTACCAAGAAAAATAAAGAATTGATTGATTGCGAA
>CANCKV010000529.1 GCA_947378615.1 Chitinophagaceae bacterium
ATCTTTATCACCTCTAATCATAATTAATCATTATTCCCACTTAAATACTTTCCAAACGATAAAATAAATCAACACAGTCCAAAGACCTAATGCCCCAATATTTTGCCAACATTCAAATATGCTTGCCCCTTCGAAGGAAATTTTTCTCATAGCAAGATTGAAGTGAGTCAACGGAAGTATTTTACAACACATCTGTAACCATTCTGGAAAGACGGATATAGAGAAGAAAGTACCGGATAATAACATCTGTGGTAAGCTGAAAATATTAATCATCAATGGTATCATCGTATCATTCTTAACGATACTTGAGAAGATAAGACCTACTCCCATCAACATTAATAAGAATAATATACTTAGGGAAACCATCTCCACGAATGTCACTAATCCATGTGCCAAAGTGAAGTCAATAAAGAAATGACCGACCGTAATCAGTACAAGTACATTGATTAACTGAAAGAAAATTCGACTAAATCCTATCCCTAACAAGATATTTAACCTGTTCACAGGAGTGGCATAAAAACGTTTCAATACCAATTGTTCTCGAAGATTAAAGAAGGTAAAGGCAATCCCAAAGAGGGTGGAAAATAATAAGGAAAAACCAATTTGTCCGGGCAATACGAAATCAATTTGCTTGTATTCCCTAACATTATAAATAGTCTGTTTGATAGAAACCATTGAGGGCTTATTACCATTTATCTTCTTCTCTAATTTATCCGATAGATTTTCTAACAATGGTATCAACTGCATCATATCTAATTGACTTGCAGAGGTAGATTTGATATTTAGGTTAAAATGTGGGAAACGATTAGCGTCACTATCATTTACCAAAACCACTTTTTGAATTGACAATATTCCTGAAAGCTTTCCCTTTTCCAATTCTGTCCGCATCTTAGTGGTATCGTCGAAAGATTTGATGACGATAAATGGTTGACTCGTAATAGTCTTGTACAATACATTGGTAGTATCGCAATTGGGAGCTAATGCTAGGTTATACTTTGTAAAGCTACCTCCACTGAACGCTCCAAATATGAAAACAAATACCAAAGGAAAAATAAGACTAAATACAAATGATTGAGGATTCTTAAGGCTCGCCAAGAAACTAGCCTTTGTAATTGCACCTAATGCTTTTGATTGATTGTACTTTTTACCCATAGAGAATGTTATGCTGCAAATCTATTAGTTTCTAATAGTGAATGGAAGATTTGAATGGAAAAAATGAAATTCAATTTCTTAAACTTTAGTAAAAACCTATTATAGTGTCAATATACTTCCACGTTTATAAGAAAGTTATTTATTTATCCGAATGGCAAGTTTTACCAAAAAGTGAAATAAAGTACAAATGTTTTTAACTAACTCACCTTACACAAGCTCAAAAATTTCTAAAAAATGGTTACCACATAGAAAACAATTTCTAAGGCAAAAAGCGTTTCAATTTAAGTTCACATAGACTCGAGTTTAAAAAAGTGAAACTTTTTTTCTATGTTTTCTTTTCTAGACTAGAATAAAATACTATGTGCCTATTGTGGTAAACCTATATTAATTGTTTAAATGTTGCGTAACATGAGTAACTAAATACCTTCAAGAATAGAGGAGTCTAAGTTTTTTTCAACACAAAGACCCTAAGAAACTCAAAAAAAAGAAACTTACACTTGCCTTAGTGTCCTTGAGTCTTTGATACTTTGTGTTAGTGAAATAAAAAAGAAATGCCACGTCAAATGACATACTTTTGGCGACAAATGACGGAGATGAAAAAGAAAAGCACTCTTGACGAATACACTAAAATTAACAAATCAGATGAAAGTGCAGTAAGTGAGCCCTTAATTGGTTACTCTCCTACAATGGCAATGCGAAATTTTGCTCCCCAAACAGGTGGCAATACCTACACTGATTTTCAAAGAATTGCCAGAAAGTTACCTTTAACAATTAAAGAATGGTCACAGATACTGCATCTGTCTGAACGAACATTGCAACGATATGCCCAAAACAATACCTCCTTTGATGGTATTTATTCAGACCGCCTACTTCAAATCAATGACTTGATTGAGTTAGGCTTAAACACCTTTACTACTAATGATGTCTTTTATGATTGGTTGAAGAAAGATAAAATGATTCTTGGGTATCAGCTTAACTTTTCTGCATTGTATTCTTCACAAGGAATTCAATTGCTTGTCGATGAAGTTGGGCGCATTCAAATGGGTGTATATATATGATACTTTATCGCTTTGCCACTGAACAATATGCAGAGAATATGGATGGATTGGGAGCTAGTAAATTTGGCGGCAGATGGAATAGCAAAGGATTTTCTGTCGTTTATACAAGTCTTTCCATCTCGTTGTCACTGATAGAATTATTAGTTCATCACACATCAATAAATACGATTAAAAACAATCAGTTAATCATCTTGGAACTGCCCGACCTCATAGATGTTTCCGAAATATTAAAAGAAGAAATGAATAGCAATTGTCAGTCTGATATAAAATATTCCCAAACATTGGGTAATCGTTTTCTTTCGTCTTCATCAGCTTTGTTATTAAAAGTACCTTCTGCCATTATTACAAAGGAATACAATATTTTAATCAATCCAAGACATCAACAGTTTGAACAGATTAAGATAAAAGAAATTCTTTCTTTTGATTTTAATTTAAAACTTTTTTCATAACAATTATTATTTACAATGGCGTTAGCATATTTATTATTAGGAAGCAATTTAGGTCACCGTTTCTCCTATCTATATCAAGCACAACAATTAATTGCCGAACAATGCGGTGAGATTGTCAATCAATCAAGCATTTATGAAACAGCTGCGTGGGGTTTTACCAATCAACCCTCCTTTTATAATCAGGTTATAGTTTTACAAACCAATATTGACCCTCAATTTTTAATGCTAACTCTTTTGGAAATAGAAGAAAAGATAGGTCGAAAAAGGGAAATAAAATATGGGCCGAGAATCATTGACATAGATATCCTTTTGATTGACAATTTAACAAGTCATACTTCATTATTGGAGCTACCACATCCATTCTTGCCTGAAAGACGATTTGCCCTGTTGCCACTTTCAGAAGTAGCCCCACATTTAATACATCCAATTATAAATAAGGATATCACTCAATTATTAGATGATTGTACAGATATACTTGAAGTTAAGAAATTGGATAATAACGATTCTATCCACTGAGATTAAGCCGATTTGGGATAATTAATCAGGATATGTTTAATCAAGACGACATTCGCACCTATTTTATTCTAATAAATCTATTTCTTTGCTATCGCTGCAACATTAGTTATCAAATAGACCCATTTTATAACTAACGCTGTAGCTACAAATACCAAATAG
>CANCKV010000530.1 GCA_947378615.1 Chitinophagaceae bacterium
CACAATCAATGGTACGGCTTCAGGAACAGGTTATATTACGGGGTCTCCTACTTCTAGTCTAACTTTTGCTGGCAATTCAACAGGAACTATCTATTTCAATCCTGCAACTATTGATACTACGAATGCGCTGAATAATCTGACTATTAATACTTCTGGAACTATCACTTTGGGGAATGCTTTGTATGTGAAAGGTACAATCACTCCTGTGGCAGGAACCTTCATTACAGGTGGCAATCTTACCCTTTTGTCTGATAGTAATGGTACTGCAAGAATCGACCAGATGATGGGTACTATATCGGGTAATGTTACTATTCAACGGTATATATCTGCAAAGTCAGTTCGTAAATATAGTTTCATAGGAAGCCCTGTCAATACCACCTTCCGCAATGGATGGCAACAAAATATCTATGTTACAGGACCTGGTTCAGGAGGTACTGTTTGTGGTTCTACAACAGGCGATGCAGGCTTAACAGACAAGTACAATAGCAATGGATTTGATGCTACTCAAAATAACGCATCTACCATTTTTACCTACAATGCATTTTTGGTTAATGGAAGTAGATGGGTAGGTATTCCAAATACAGAACAAACTTATCAAAGTCCCGGAACAGGATTTAGAGTAAATATCAGGGGAGATAGAAATAGTAGTAATGTAAGTTGTCAGAATCAATTGAACAGTGGTACACCATCTGCCCCTGAAGCAGTAAAGCTAATTGTTACAGGTTCGATAATGTCCGGCCCAGTTACAGTGGCTTTGAATGATACGGCAGGGCAGAAATATACTTTGTTGGCTAACCCTTATCCAAGTCAGATAAGTTTTACAGCATTGAAGGATTCAAATTCATCCATCAATAATAAGATGTGGTCATATAGTCCATTTGGCAATGGCAACTATACTACTTATTCTGTTGGAATCATCGCAAATGGAGCCACAGGATATGATAATACACGTGGCGATTATTTGGCAATAGGGCAGGCATTCTTTGTGGAGGCAAGCAAGAATGGTTCAGTCAATTTCCATGAAACACACAAGGTCAATGGAACAATACCGAATACTAAATACTTTGGAACAGTAAATAATAAATTGTTACGTGTGGGTTTAAATACAACTACTAATTCTTTATTGGATGAAATCGTGGTTAGGCTCAATTCAAATGGTTCAAATATGTATAACCCTAATTGGGATGCCGCATCATTTAGCGGTGCTAGTCAGTCACTAGCTGCGATTAAGGGGGGCAATCATTTAGCAATAGCTACTTTGCCTGATAATTTGAATTCGGATACAGCACAAATTGGCGTAACAAGTTCTGCTAAAGGAACATACAGATTGTCATTTAATGATTATGAGGGTATTGACTCAGCTACTTCCATTATTTTGAGGGATAAGTATTTAAAGACTTCGCAGGACATTCGGATGAGTCATACTTATGATTTTAATGTTACTGCCGATACAGGAAGTGTAGGTGCTAACCGTTTTGAAGTGGTGTTTACTAAGTCTGTCATCCTTCCTATTAGCTTTACAAATATCAGTGCATTGGAAAACAGAAATGGGGTAGTGATTAACTGGACTGTATCCACTGAAAACAATATGGCTAGCTATCAGGTAGAACGCAGTATTGATAGAAAACACTTTACAGACATCGCAACTGTTAAGGCAACTGGTTTGAATAATTATACAGTTGAAGATGCTAAACCTTCGGATGGTACCACCTACTATCGTATCAAGGCAATCGGTAATGATGGTGCTATTTCTTTTAGTAATACAACCCTACTCATCACTCACCACTCACCACTAACAACTCTAAGCATTTATCCCAATCCTGTTCAAGAAAAGCTAAATATCACGCTGACTAACAGTCTTTCAAACAATTATAAGTTAAGAATACTCACAATTGCAGGAATAGAAGTAGTTAAAAGAGGAGAAGTATTAGTCAATAATTCCAAAATTACACTTCCTGTCAGCAGCCTAGCAGCAGGTGTGTATAGTATTGAATTAACTGATGCACAAGGAAACAAGCAATTGAAGACGTTTGTGAAAGAATAAGTAAAAGGGCTTTTTTGTGTACTAATTTCTAGATTTTACTACTAAAGTCCTGAAATTAGTACCTTTTCTGCCACTTCAAAACTATTTTTTAATAGTTAAAAACCTGAAAATCACACTTCAAAACATATTTTCAATAGTTCTCAGCCTGAAAATAGTACCTAAAAACGAAGATGTAACACTTTAAATAAATAATACCATAGGAATGCTGAATGAATAAATTGAGCAATTATAAAATCTTTTCACTTAGTAGCCCTCAATTCTACGAAGTAGAATTCCTATGAGAACTTCTCTTTAATAAAACATAGAAAAAAAAACTATGTGATTTCTATGTGAACCTATCTGCCTATGTGTTGAGTTTTTTTTATAAAATTCGTGTTATTTTCTATAGTATTAAATCTGAAAATTGGTCAATTTATTTATTTTACCTTCCATATATACAAGTTGCTCAATTTACTTTAATTGCATTCCTAGTGATATTCTATCCTTGTTGTTCAAAACAGATGGGTATTAATTTCCAAAATTCAACTCTATTTTTGATACAGACTCCTGTATTTATGTTTGGGCACAGTGTAATTTTTGATCTGAGGCTACTAAATTTCAATCAGAGAAAGGTAATTGTGTTGCTTTTGCTACTAATTATGCCTCTGAAGCTACTAAATTTAATAAAATGGCATCTATATTTTCAAAAATGTGTGCTAATTAAATAGTTTAGTATTTTGTAACTCACGCTAATTTGTATGAGGATAAGTAATTTCAATCTATTCACGAAATTGTTGGCAATGTTATTTCAAACTAAAGCGCATCTGCTTAATCATTTAATTAAACCTTTTCCATCTCAATGCATCACAGGAGAAATATTTTAGTTATTAAAGAGTTTTATATCTGTCCAATTAAATAAGAGTTGCATAAACGTTTAAAAATAAATGTTTGACAATTGCACCTTTGTATTTTATTTTTAGTCACGAATTGGTAGTCACTTAATTGCTAAATAATAATCTTTAAAAAATATGACATATAAAAGTTTATTTCTTGCTTCAATTATTGCAATTGCCGTTTGTACTGTGTCAGCACAAAGAACGTTCGTTCACCCGGGCGTATTATTTACACAAGCCTCGTTAGATCATTTTAATGATGTTGTACAAAAGAAGATTAAGCCAGAATATGGGTCATATAAGTTATTGAGAAACAACCCTCTTGCAAGTTCTTCCTACCAAATGAAGGGGCCATTTAAGGTGATTGCACGAGATGGCGATTTTCAGTTTACCAAGAAAAAAATGGAGGATGATTTT
>CANCKV010000531.1 GCA_947378615.1 Chitinophagaceae bacterium
AGACGTTGATGCCAAAGAGAGTAGACATTTGTGCCAAAGAGAGTAGACGTTTGTGCCAAAGAGAGTAGACGTTTGTGCCAAAGAGAGTAGACGTTGATGCCAAAGAGAGTAGACGTTGATGCCAAAGAGAGTAGACGTTGATGGCAAAGGAAGTACAATGGTAATGACATTTTTTTCACATTGAAATCAGCCTGATTGTCACATTGAGGCATTAATTAGTGATTCTCAAGTCTGTTGAAAATTACAATTCGCTTAGTTCTACTCCATAATCGTCGCGTCATTGCGAGGAACGAAGCAACCTTTTTTAGGATTAGTACGCTTAATCATATTAAAAGGTTGCTTCGTTCCTCGCAATGACGGGGAGACCTGAGCGATTTTAAAAGATGTTTGAAATTCAATAGAGATAACTTAGCCTGTTTGCCCTTCGACAAGCTCAGGGTGACAATCATCGTGATATTCGAAATGAATTTTTTGTCATTTAAACAAACTTGAGAACACTAATTAATGCCTCAGGCTGACAGGCTGATTTTCGATGAGTCTATTCTTAAAGTCAAAGTACGTCCTTGTAACGAAAGGAGAAATCTAATCGAAGTAAGTAGGTAAAAATCATAATACAAAGCCTCCAATATTATTCCAATAGATTTCTCCTACCGTTACAATGACGTTCACCCTGTTCAAAACACCAGTTATCAAATAGCGGATAGTCATTAAAAAGTTTTAAAAAAGCAGAAAAAAAGTGTGCTGTACGAAAATTTAGCACACATTATTCGCGACAAAAGTGTGCTGTATAAAAATTTAGGGCATATTATTCGCGACAAAAACGTGCTGTACAAAAATTTAGCACACATTATTCGCGGTAAAAGTGTGCTGTACAAAAATTTAGGGCATATTATTCGCAAATAAAGTATACCAAATATGGCAATAAGTGAGATTTTTGGGGGAAACATAGCCCGCGTTTCAGTAATAAAGGTATCTGAATCAGGATTAGGGTGATTATTGGATTAGTAGGATTCATACGCCCAATACTGAATATCTTTTAATCAAATTTATCTTGATTTAAAAGAGAGTTTCTGGGTTTTGTAGCCGTAAGGCAATTTACTAGTTTCTCAAAATAGTTTAAGACAAAATGTTTTAATGAGTTGCTTATAATTTGCAATACAAATTCCCCTAGATTTGTATTGAAGCAACTTTAATAAAGCAATAACTATTTTTTTTTTTGTATGATTAGTAATGAGTTAAGAAAAAATACGCTACTTATAAAAAATTACAAGTGCGCTCAATTTAAACGTTGTAGGTAACCCGTGAGTGCTACTTAAAATTAATTATTTAAACAATAGAACTTCATAAGATGAAACAATTATTAACCTTAGTATTTGTAATTGGAATTGCAAGTAATTTATTCAGTCAAAACGTTTTAACCTTAAAAAGTGGTGAAAAGATGAGTGGAAAGGTTGATAGATTCAAAAACGACTCTCTCACATTTAAATTTAAAGGAAACTTAATGAAATTTTCATCAAAAGAAATTGAATCTATATATTTTGACGAAAATGCAATTCAAAAAGCAGGAATTAAACCTTTACCAACTGTAAGTGAACCCAATAAAGAACAAAAAGTTAAAATTTCTGGTGTTGTTACTTATTTTTTTAATGACAACTATAGGTATAAACCAGATATAGGTGCTACAGTTTCTATTATAAGTGTTGAAAAGATTCCAATTGTAAATTATAAAAATATTGAAAACTATATGTCATCAAAGAATAATGTACAAATGGATGACGAAACTGATGAAAAGGCTTATCAAGAGATAACTCAATTGAAATTCAGAGGTGGTGTTGATCGTATAACGCTTGGAGTTGATGGAAGTGGTAACTTTTCAACTGATGTTCCTTCTGGCGTGTATTATCTTTTGGTAGTTTCGACTGAAAGAACTAGACATACTAAGTGTGAGTTTGGCGGTAAATTCTATTGCTCTAAAGTAGAAGTTAATCCAAATCAAACTTCAAGTTTTAATATTAAGTTTGATATTGATTAAAAGTGTGTCAAAAAATCTTAAACCAGGATGAGTGTATTTACTTTTATTATTATTTATTGGGACAAAATTTTAATATTAACTGGTGTATTTGGTTATTTTGGAAAAAGATTCTTTGATTTAAAGTCAAAGAAGTTAGAAATCAATCACTCACTTTTTCAACAAAATAGGATTACAGCAGTATCTCTTTTCTTGATGGATTATTCTAGGACGGTACTAATGTGGCAACAAATAGCAGTATATAAAATACTTGCTAATGAATTAAGCGTTTCGGAGATTGACAATATTATTTGGACACCACTCAATGATTTGAAAAAATCAGTTCTTACTTTGAGAATATATTTTGATGGTGATATGCAAGAAAAACTTGAAAAAATATTGGATGGGTTTTTATCAATAAATGAATTTTTAAATAATGAGTATTCTTCTGCTGGTCTAAATTCGACAATAATCTCTAAGGCAAATGCATTTCACGCTAAAAAAGACAAGATACTTATTGAAAATGATGTTTTATTGACTTCATTTTGTGTGGGTATTAGGGATATTTTCAAATCATAGAGCATCAATGTTTAAATAACCACAAGTATTTTACCCAACTGGCCAATGAATACTTAACTAGCCCATGAACACCTAACCATTAAAGTAAACTCTGAAAATCGGGAAGCAAGTTCATGACTCCTGTCATGGACGGATTGGTTACTTGGCTTGCATCAAATGATTTAAAAATAACCTCTACCTTCTAATGAATATTATTCTTGTACCTTTGAAACATGCGACAACGAATTTACATTGACACATCTGTTTTTGGTGGATACTATGACATTGAATTTTCGGAGCATACCATTCCACTTTTTGAACGACTGCAACACAATGAGTTCACATTACTCTACTCAGCAGTCACCCAAGATGAACTTGAAAACGCACCTGAAAATGTAAAAGAATTAGTGATAGGCATTAATGTTGAAAATACAGAGTTTCTTGATACAACTGATGAGGCAATTGATTTGGCATCTGAATACATAGCTGAAAAGGTAGTTGGAAAAACTAGCTTTTCCGACTGTCTGCACATCGCAATTGCAACGATTAGCAGAGCAGACTTTTTAATAAGTTGGAACTTTAAGCATATTGTTAATGTGCAGCGGATAAGGGGCTATAATTCGATAAACATCAAAAATGGTTACAAACAATTAGAAATACGTTCACCAAGAGATTTTAGAAAATATGAAGACGATTGAAAAACAATTTGATGCTGTGAAGTTTATGAGACAGCAACGTGACAAAATGAGTGAAAAGTTGTCAAC
>CANCKV010000532.1 GCA_947378615.1 Chitinophagaceae bacterium
AGTTAGATTTTTATAATAAGTCACATTAGTAATGAAAACTGATATATTTTCGAATTAATCCGTCAAATATTTATAAAGAATAGTAAGGTCAACGTTTGTCATTGTATATTTGCCGAATGATACACAAACATACACTCATCGAGGCTACAATGGCAGGTGCAGCCATTATGAAAGAGTATTTTGATAAGCAATACACAATCTCTAGCAAATCAAGTTTAAACGATTTGGTAACAGAGGTTGACCATAAAAGCGAAGAGGCAATTTTCAATGTTATTAAGAATCATTTTCCTCATCATAATATTTTAAGTGAAGAGTCTGGACCTGTAATTCAGGAAAGCCATTACAAGTGGATTATTGATCCTATTGATGGTACTATTAATTATGCAAATGGCATTCCTATCTGTTGCGTAAGTATAGGTTTGGAAAGAGATGGAATCATGGAAATGGGGGCTGTTTATAATCCATTCTTAGGCGAGTTTTTCTTTGCACAAAGAGGATTTGGTGCTACGTTGAATAATAAAAAAATTCATGTAAGCGATACATTAGAATTAAAGAGAAGTTGCTTGGCTACAGGATTTCCATATACTTATTTAGATGCAGTAAACGGACCGTTGCAAGTGTTTGAGAAACTTGTACGCAAGGGCATTCCTGTAAGAAGGATTGGCAGTGCCGCTATCGACTTATGTTGGGTGGCAGCAGGTCGTTTCGATGGCTTTTATGAACATAAATTACAAGCATGGGATAGTGCAGCCGGTTTAATAATTGTTTTGGAAGCAGGAGGAAAAGTAACAGACCTTTCTGGAAAAGAATATAATCACTACGAACCTGGAATCATTGCTTCGAATGGATTGATTCATGAATCTCTGCTTAATGTTGTAAATGGTGGAGAGATTTAGTAAATAGATTTCATTTTTAAATAAATATTACAATTTGACATTTCCCCTAAATAACTTTTAGGGGATTTCTTTTGGCAAAACAAATAAATTAATGACTAGTAGAACAGAAATCTCCGATTTAGGAGAATTTGAATTAATAGAACACCTAACAAAGAATTTTGAAATTCATAACGCATCTACCATTTTAAGTGTAGGAGACGATGCGGCTGTAATCGATCACTTTGGCAAACAAACCGTTATCACAACCGATCTATTATTGGAAGGCATCCACTTCGATTTGATGTACACACCTTTAAAACATCTCGGCTATAAGAGTGTGATTGTAAATTTGAGTGATATCTATGCAATGAATGCTACTCCTACACAAATTACTTTAAGTATTGGTTTGAGTAATAAAGTGAGTTTAGAAGCTCTTGACGAATTTTATGAAGGGGTTTTTGCTGCCTGTGAGAAATATGGCGTCGATTTGATAGGTGGAGATACCTCTTCTTCTCAAAAAGGATTTATCATTTCGGTGACTGCTATTGGAGAAGTGACTCCTGATACATTCGTAAAAAGAAGTACTGCACAAAAAGGGGATTTAATTTGTGTGAGTGGCGATGTAGGCGGTGCATTTCTTGGTCTTACTCTGATGGAGAGGGAGAAGAAAATTTATTTAGAAAATCCTAAGATTCAACCTGATCTTGAAGGGGAAGATTACATTGTGGGAAGATTATTAAAACCCGAAGCAAGAAAAGACATTATAGAGTTTTTAGCTGCAAATGACATTATACCTACTTCGATGATGGATGTAAGCGATGGTGTTAGCAGTGAAGTTTTACACTTGTGTAAACAGAGTAACCTTGGATGTGTAATTTATGAAAACAAACTACCGATTCATGAAGATGCTAAAATGGCGGCATTCAAGTTTGGCTTAGACCCTACAGTCTGTGCCTTAAATGGGGGGGAAGATTATGAATTGATATTTACAATGAAACAATCTGACTATGATAAAATTACGCTTAACGAAGAAATAGCTGTAATTGGCTACATGGAAGAAATAGAAAAAGGTTGTAAAATAATAACAAAGGGGGGAAATACTTTTGATATCAAGGCTCAAGGTTGGAATGCATTTAGTTGATTTGTAGTGTTTCTGATTAATTCTTTTCCATAATTTCAAAAGAATACACATTTCTTTTTAGAATAATTATTTGGCTCATGATTTGCAATTTTACTTGTTGAAATGCCTCTTAAAAATGAACCGTTTATTTAAGGGGTTTTTACAATGAAATGCATACGTCATCTTTGACTTCTCATTTGATTGTAGAAAAGCATAAAATTAAATAACATGGACATGAGTTTGAAAGTATTAATTGTAGATGATGACCCTATTTTTGTTATGATGCATAGGCAGCGGGTAAAAGCAAGTAGCATTGCTTTAAATCCAGAAAGTCATTTTAATGGAAGCACCGCCTTGAATACGATATTGTCAGATACTATGGAAGATGATTACTTAGTTTTTCTAGATATCAATATGCCTATTATGGATGGTTGGGATTTGCTAAATGCAATACAGGAAAGCCCAAATTCTAAAAAGATACATGTGGTAATGGTTAGTTCTTCTGTTGATTATCGTGATCGTGAAAAGGCAAAAGAGTACCCACAGGTAATTGGCTTTTTCGAGAAGGCATTATCAAATGATACCTGTAATCAAATAAAAAGTAATCCTGCAATTGCTCATTTTTACAATTAGCAGTTGATATTAAGTTACTTTTCTCAATCAAACAAACCCTTTCAATAATTATTCCGTCGTTATGAATTATTTAATATAAAGTGTCTCTACATGGGACACTTTTTTATTTTCAGAATTTACAGTAGCTAGTATAAGTTTTTAGTAGATCAGAAACATATACAAAGTCTTAACCCAAATTAAGTAAATAGACTAGTAACGAAATTCACAAAGACAAATAAGACAAATTTTTGAGAAGATGTTTTTGACTGAAGCCAAAATAGATTACTTTGAAGTCAATCAAATCTAGGTGAAGTTTGAGTTTGAAGTGTTATAATAATAGAGTCAAATTTTAATAATCTAGGTTAGGATGAACTAACAATTTTGATATTTCCAAAATCTGCTCTCTTTCCTAGCTTGTCTGCCCTCTTTCCTGACGATCCTGTTCTCTTACCTAGCTTGCCTGCTTTGTTTTTTAGCGTACCTGCACTCTTTTTTTGCTCACCTGCTCACCCACCTGCCGATCCTGCTCTCTTACCTAGCTTACTAGCTTTGTTTTTTAGTGTACCTGTATGACCCCTCCTAAAAAAGGTTGACACATTTTTGGGTTAAATACTACTTTTTGATGTCACCTTTTTTGTTGTTTGTAAAGCAAGGATACATGAAAATTTGTAACCCTAAAAAAGAATTACAGAACTTCCTTTTATTCCTTCTTTTGGTTG
>CANCKV010000533.1 GCA_947378615.1 Chitinophagaceae bacterium
TATATCTATTTACTTGATAAATACGAGTCACACCTCTTTTTGTAACTTTTACACTATCAAATGTTTCCATTATTTGTGCTCCTTGTGCAATCCAACTGCTGCCATTTATCAATTGTATAGTTACATGACCTCTTTTTGTAACACCATTATCATTAATATTTTGATAATAGATTATTATTTTCTTTTGAGCAGGAGTAATTGCACTCATGTCGATTTTCGCTCCTACTAATGCCGTATCATTAAAAGGGTAACTTTGATCAGGGAGTGTCCCATTAAAATTAGATGCAATTTTTACAGCTTTCTGTATGTCGCCTTCAATTAAATCTTCATCACTCTGAATCTCTGTTTGATCACTCGCATTTTGCGACAAGGTCGATTGTAATGTCGCCTCATTTTCTGGTGTTGAAGGGGGACGTGTTGATGTACTTCCGCTATCAGTTTTTTTACAGCTAATCACTGTAATTACTAATAAGCCCATAGTAAGGGCAAATGCTAATGCTGTTCTTTTCATGTTATTATTTTTTCTAGTCGCTAAAAATAGATAAAATATGGTTGTGGTACAATTTTTATTATGCAACTATATAAAAAAAACGCTTATTTTGTTACTTATTGGTCAAATAAAGTTCAATGATTCTATTGCCCTTTTAAATATTACTGAAAATGTCTAATTAATTATGCGTTTAAAAATCATTTTAAAATACTGTTTTATAGTCATTTTTGTAATGATTTCTTGTAATCTCTTTGCTCAACTAAAAGCAGATTTCAAAGCCGATAATACATCGGGATGCATCCCTCTGATTGTTTCTTTTACAAATACGACTACAGGCGCTTCTAACGCTGCTACTTATAAATGGGACTTTGGCAACAGCAATTCCGCTTCCACTAAAGACGCCGCCACTACCTATACTACGGGTCAAAACTATATGGTGACTTTAACTGTTACAGATAATAATATCACCTCTATAAAGTCAATGATTATTACCGTATTTAAAAATCCTGCTCCTTCTTTTTCTGTTGATCATCTTTCCGGATGCACTCCCTTTGTGGCCACTTTTAATAGTACCTCTGTTTTAGAAACTGGAAGTGCGGGAGTTTACTATTGGGATTTTGGCGATGGTACTACTTTGGACTTTAATTCAGCTAATCAAACAGTTAGTCATAATTATATCACATCAGGTGTCTTTTCAGTAAAGTTTCAAGTGAAATCGAATAATGGATGTGCTGCCTCCTTGCTCATAAAAAATAATTTAATCAATGCAAATTCAAAGCCTTTAGCTGCCTATAGCCGCTCCAAAGCTTTTTTATGCAAAGCCGGTGATAATATTACATTTACCAATAATACCAATTCTCAGGGGGCTACTTATCTTTGGAAATTCGGAGATGGCACTACTTCTACTGATTTGTCACCGACCCATACTTATTCAAGTGCAGGAGTTTTTTCTGATTCGTTAATTGTCACAAGTTCTCTCGGTTGTATTGATACCACCTTTTCGCCAAACCCTATTTATAGTGCCAATTTTCATACAGATTTCTCTATTCCTAATACAGGACTTTGTGCAGGCAATACTATCAATTTTACCAATAGTAGTAGTCCTGTTGCAGATGTTTCTAACTGGTATATTTCAGGGCAGACCGCCGCTATTAGTGGTTTAAATGCGTCTAAAGTGTTTACTCAAGCAGGAAATTACACCGTAAAACTCGTTAATTTATATGGTAGTTGTCTTGATTCTACATCAAAAACTGTCACCATATTACCTGGCTTTTCTGTAAAGGGTTTCGTAGTTAGCTCGGCACCATTATGTGCTGGAAAAACTTTGGTAACGCTGACGGATACTTCAAATGCAACTTCAACCTTGTGGAATCTACAGAATACACCCGATACGGTCACGACTAATCCTGCTCTATATACTTTTGCAAAGGACAGTACTTATAAAGTATCGCTTACCGTATCGAATGCTTTTGGTTGTTCTTCAGTTATACTGCAAACCTTAACTGTAACTCATGCCCCTGTAAATATTTCAAGTACTTCAAGCAATCCTCTCAACAATACTTCTGGATGTCCTGGACTGAAAGTTCATTTCTTTGCCAATCCTTCCACTAATATCAAGACCTATACTTGGAGTTTCGGCGATTCCATAACTACCTCTTCAGAACCAAGTCCAATTCACACGTATGATTCAGTAGGAAGTTTTACAGTAAAATTAAATTATGAAACCCTTGATGGATGTAGCGATTCAGCCTTTCTTAGAAACATCATTACTTTTTCTAGACCTTTTCCTGCCTTCATTTGTACTAATCTAGATCAATGTGGGGGGAGTAAGCAATTCATCGATAATACACCCTTGCCAGTGACAGCTTGGTTTTGGTATTTCGGAGATAGTTTAATTACTGGAAATCATAGTAATAGCATCAGTCATATACAAGACCCCAAACATTTCTTTTCTGATACAGGCTATTATGATATAAAATTGATTGCTACCAATGGTACCTGTTCCGATTCTGTAACCTATCCTCAGTATGTATATATAAAGGCACCTATTGCACATTCCGATTCTGTCATTTACTCTTGTTTAGGCGATAGGAGTACCGTAGTGTTTTGGAATAGTTATAAATATGTGGTCTCGGGTACTTGGGATTTTGGGGATAATTCACCTTTAGTTGCAGTAGATACGTCCGTTCATTTTATTGCGCATCAGTTCCCAAGCACAAAGTTGTATAATGTGGTACTGACTACTACAAATGCAACATGTACTCCGAAAGATACACTTTGGATACCAGTGCTCAAAAAGCAACATCCTTTTTTAAGTTCTTTTAATATTACTTCAATATGTGAAAACGATTCACTGAAGGTCGATCTAGATTCTTTGGAGAGAAATCCTTCTTCCCTGAGAGATAGTAATTATTACAGTATTTTTCGTTGGCAATATGGCGATGCTACCATCTTTTCAAAAGGGTTAAATATACAGCGCAATTGGTTTAATACATATCTAGGTACTGTAAAAGGTCTTCTTCCAGGAAAAACGGATCTACGGGTAATCACGCAGTCCGTGAATTTTGGTTGTCTTGATACGAGTAACTATATCCCTCTGATGGTCAAAGGACCTGTTGCGGGGTACTATATCAATTCACCAAAAAGTTGTTTCAAACAACCCCTAACTTTTACTGATACCTCTAAGACAAATTTTGGTGTTCCTATTGCTAGATGGGAATGGCGTTATGGCGATAAGACTATTGATACATTAAATAAGGGGGGAAGTGTAACTCATTCCTATCTAAATCCTGCACGGTATTTAACTTCTTTAAAGGTAACAGATACGGAT
>CANCKV010000534.1 GCA_947378615.1 Chitinophagaceae bacterium
CAGAGTCTTATACTTGTAAGTATATACAGGTGGCTTACAGGAAAATAAAATCAAGAAAAGTGAACTAATTAGTAAAAGTTTATTCATATAATTTTTTTATTAGCATACTTATTGTTTTATCAATCGAACACCTCATTCAAACCTTTTCTCAAAATTCTTTGTAAAATTATAAGTATTATTGACATAATAAAATATTTCATGCAGACAAAATAGATAAGTAACCATATTTTATCATCATCTTTGTGTTTGCATCATTAAAAATTGACGAAAATGAAGGTATTTAAGTTCGGAGGAGCAAGTGTTCAGGATATTGAAAGAATAAATAAAGTTGCCACAATTGTTAGGGAGAATCAAGCAAGCAAATTGATGATTATTGTTTCGGCAATGGGTAAAACTACAAATGCATTAGAAAAAGTAGCAGAAGCTTTCTTTGAAAACAATAAAGAAAGAGCATTAGAACTTTTTGAAATTGTGAAGCAACAACACCTGACAACCGCAAAATATTTACTAGTTACACATTACAATCCTTGTTATTCTCAACTGAATGATTTCTTCACAGAAGTAGAATGGCTACTTCACGATGTCCCTGTAAGAGAATACGATTATTATTACGATCAAATTGTTTGTGTAGGTGAATTGATGAGTACTTGCATAGTAAGCAACTATTTGAATGAAGTTGGTATCAAAACGAATTGGCTTGATGTTCGGGATTTATTTAGAACTGATAACAACTTTAGGGATGCAGGCATCAATTGGGTACAGACTACTCATGCGATCAATGAAACAATTGACTTCAATACCCAAAACGTTTATCTTACTCAGGGATTTATGGGTGCGACTATTGATAATGAAAGTACTACTTTAGGAAGGGAAGGAAGCGATTACACAGCAGCTATCTTTGCGAATATATTGAATGCAGAAAGCCTAACTATTTGGAAAGATGTGGAAGGTGTTATGAATGCTGACCCTAAACACTTTCCTGAAGCACAAATTATTAGAGAACTTGGCTATGATGAAGTAATAGAAATGGCCTATTATGGAGCACAGGTCATACACCCAAAAACAATAAAACCATTACAGAATAAAGGCATTGACCTTAAAGTAAAATGTTTCCTAGATAGTAATCTACCGGGAACTGTTATATCTAAAAAGAAAGCTAAAAATCTGCCCCCTATTTATGTAGTAAAACAAACGCAGGTATTGTTTCTACTTACAAGTCAGGATTATTCATTCGTTGGAGACGAACTGATAATATCGTTATATAACATTTTTAAAGAAATAAAAATTAAGCCCAACTTAATTCAAACAGGTGCAGTTAGTTTGCAATTATGTGTAGATGACAGGGCTGACAAAGTAGAGTTATTAGCATCAAAAGCGTCTGCCTTATTTGATGTACAAATAGAAAAAGGGCTTGAATTACTTACAATTAGGCATTATTCCGATGATAGTATTGATCAACTGACTTCAACAAAAAATATATTACTTTCTCAAAAGGGAACTGAAACATTTCAAGCACTTTACCGGCTAGTAAGTAGTAAGTAATATGTTGTAAGTGATAGGTTGAATTCGCTTTATATCCTTAATATAAAAAATATCGTCATATCAAACAAAGTGTTTGATATGACGATTCTATAATAAACTCTTCCAAATACTATTTCCTAAATTTCTTGTATATGTTAATTAATGCATTTGTAGAACTGTCATGACCTGTAACAGGTAAGTCATTTTCAAGCTCAGGGAGAATCTTATTAGCTAATTGTTTGCCTAATTCAACACCCCATTGATCAAAACTGAATACATTCCAAATAACACCTTGAATAAAAATCTTATGTTCATATAAAGCAATAAGACTGCCAAGAGTATAGGGTGTAATCTTCTTCACCAAGAAAGAATTGGTAGGCTTATTACCAGGGAATACCTTGAATGGAACCAATTTCTTATTTTCTTCTTCGGATTTACCTGCTTTCATTAATTCAATCTTTACTTCATTTTCACTTTTGCCATTCATCAATGCCTCTGTTTGAGCGAAGAAGTTAGAAAGTAACTTTGCATGATGATCTCCTATAGGATTATGACTGATTGCAGGCGCAATAAAGTCGGCAGGAATCACTAAAGTCCCTTGATGAATCAATTGATAAAATGCATGTTGACCATTTGTACCTGGTTCTCCCCAAACAACAGGGCCTGTAGCATAATCAACGGTATTTCCACTTCTATCCACACTCTTTCCATTGCTTTCCATATTCCCTTGTTGGAAATAAGCGGCAAAACGATGCATATATTGATCGTAAGGAAGTATTACTTCACTCTGAGCCTTAAAGAAGTTGGTGTACCAAATACCAATCAAGGCCATCAATACAGGAATATTCTTATCAAACTTTTGAGTTCTTGTATGTTCATCAACTGTATGAGCACCTTTTAGTAATTGTTCAAAGTTATCATAGCCAATAGTCAATGCAATTGAAAGACCGATAGCACTCCACAAGCTATAACGACCGCCAACCCAATCCCAAAACTCAAACATATTTACTTTGTCAATGCCAAATTTGGTTACTTCCTTTTCGTTCGTACTTAAAGCAGCAAAATGCTTTGCTACATGAGCTTCTTCCTTTGCTGATTCTAAAAACCATGCCCTTGCAGTCAATGCATTAGTCATTGTTTCTTGTGTAGTAAAGGTTTTTGAGGCAACGAGAAACAAGGTTTCCTCAGCATTTACCTTTTTCAAGGTTTCAGCAATATGAGTACCATCTACATTACTTACAAAATAAGTTTCAATGCCTTCAATCCAATAAGGTTTCAATGCTTCAGTCACCATTACAGGACCTAAATCACTTCCACCAATTCCTATGTTTACAATATATTTAATTGGTTTTCCAGTATAACCTTTCCATTCTCCAGAATGAATCTTTATACAAAAAGCTTTCATTTGTTTCTGAACCTTATGTATCAAAGGCATGATATCTTTCCCATCAACTAATATGGCTGAATCAGAAAAATTACGAAGAGCAGTATGTAACACACTACGTTGCTCAGTTTCATTGATTTTAATACCTGCAAATAGGTCATGGATAGCTTCTTTCACCTTGCAATCCTCAGCCAACTGCAACAATAATTGCAATGTTTTTGGATTGATAATGTTTTTTGAATAATCAAAAACAATGTCTTCTAAACAAAGTGAAAACTTATTAAAACGTTCGGGGTCTTGAGCAAACAAATCCTTTATATGCTTGCGACTCATCTCATCTTGATAATGTTTTCTAAGCAGCATCCATGCCTGCGTATTTGTCGGGTTAATTCTTGGTAACATATTCCTTACT
>CANCKV010000535.1 GCA_947378615.1 Chitinophagaceae bacterium
TGTTTTTTTGTCTCTTCGAGATATTCATACATCTCTTTCAACCATTGATATTTATAGGTTTGTCTCTCTTCTCCGGATGTGCCTGAAGGGAAATATGCATTAATTAATTTAACATCACCAAACTGCATTTCAATTACCCTTCCTTCAAAATCGCTTAAATGATTTCCGTTGCCTTTTTTTATAGAAGTAGGTTTTATTTTGGAAAATATAGCCACTCCGCTGTACCCTTTTTTATTTGCACTAAACCAATTGTGTTAAAATCCCAATTTTTCTAGTTGCTTCACATCTACATCGCCTTCTGTTGCTTTTGTTTCTTGCAAACAAATTACATCTGCCGGATTTGTAGCCAGCCAATCGAAGAAGCCTTTTTTTATGGCAGCTCTAATCCCATTTACATTGTATGAAATGATTCTCATAGCTTTTTAATTTCAAATTAATTCAATACTTATGATGATCAAGTTGATGCGTTATTCCAAAATTGGACTTAACCATTTTGTTGCATCTTCCTGATTCATCCCTTTTCTATTTGCATAATCTATAAGTTGATCCTGATCAATTTTACCTACACCAAAATATTTACTTTCGGGTTGCGCAAAATACCAGCCACAAACTGATGAAGCAGGATACATAGCCAATGACTCTGTAAGTGTTATTCCTGTTGCTTCTTTGCCTCCTAATAAATTAAACAACTTGTATTTTTCAGTATGATCTGGACAAGCGGGGTATCCAGGTGCGGGCCTAATGCCTTTGTAGTTTTCACTTATGAGATCCTCATTTGTTAAGTGTTCATTTTTTTCATAGCCCCAATATTCAGTTCTTACTTTTTTATGCATTAACTCAGCAAATGCTTCTGCAAGTCTGTCTGCTAATGCTTGTAAAATAATTTTATTATAGTCGTCTAGATTTTTTTCGAAATTTTGAATGTGTTTTTCTATTCCATCAATCGTTACAGAAAACGCACCGATGAAATCTTTTTCTGTAGGATGAATATAATCTGCGAGAGAAAAATTTGGTTGTCCTGCTGCTTTTTTAATTTGTTGTCTTAAAAATTCAAGACGAATAGATTCGGAATTGAAATTTAATTCAACAGTGTCAGGCGCTATTTTTTTTGTTTCCCAAAATCCAATTACTGATTTAGCATTCAACCAGTTTTCATTTATAATTTGATTCAACAAACGATTTGCATCTTCGTATAATTTAGTGGCTTCTGTTCCAATAATTGAATCAGTTAATATAGCAGGGAATTTTCCATGCATTTCCCAGGCAATGAAAAACGGTTGCCAATCAATATACTCGGCAATCTCCGCTAAATTGTAATTTTCGAATTTTTTAGTGCCAAAAAAAGTTGGAGCAACAGGGGTATAGTTTTTCCAATCAATTACAACTTGGTTTTTTTGTGCTTCTTTAAATGGCAATAATTGTTTGGCCGATTTTTTATTTCCAAAATCAATTTTTAATTGATCATATTCTGATTTGATGTCTTTTAATACTGTTTTTTTTGTTTCTGGATTTAATAAACTTCCTGCAATGGTAACACTTCGAGATGCATCTAACACATGCACTACGCCGTTTTCATATTCTGGTGCAATTTTTACAGCAGTATGCATTCTGCTTGTAGTAGCACCGCCAATCAACAATGGTTTATTAATTTTTAGACGAGTCATTTCTTTTGCAATGTGAACCATCTCGTCTAAAGAAGGAGTAATTAATCCGCTTAATCCAATTATATCTACATTGTGTTTGATGGCTTCAGATAAAATTTTATCTGCAGAAACCATCACACCTAAATCAATAATTTCATAGCCGTTACATCCTAGCACTACACCAACAATATTTTTTCCAATATCATGAACATCCCCTTTTACTGTAGCCAATAATATTTTTGCGGGGCCTTTTTCTTCAGTGGAATCTAAAGCTGTAGACTTATTGTTTCTTCTTTCTTCTTTTTCCAACTCAATAAATGGAGTTAGAACGGCAACTGCCTTTTTCATTACTCGCGCACTTTTTACTACTTGAGGCAAAAACATTTTTCCTGCACCAAATAAATCTCCAACAATATTCATTCCGTCCATTAAAGGGCCTTCAATTACATCTAATGGTTTAGGATATTTTTGTCTTGCTTCTTCTGTATCAATATCAATATGTTCAGTGATACCATGGATTAATGCGTGATGAATTCTTTTTTCTACAGATTCATTTCTCCAGGTTTCATCTTTAAGTGTTTCTTTGCCTTTTGCTTTTACAGTTTCTGAAAAGCTAATTAATTTTTCAGTTGCGCTATTGTCATCATTGTTGATGTTAAGAATTACATCTTCACATAATTGTTTTAACGTTGGTTCAATATCATCATAAATAACCAATTGGCCAGCATTAACAATGCCCATGTCCATTCCTGCATTGATGGCATGAAATAAAAACACGCTGTGTATAGCTTCTCTCACATGATCATTTCCTCTAAATGAAAATGAAACATTACTAACGCCACCACTCACTTTAGTGAGTGGCATTGATTTCTTAATTTCTCTGGTTGCTTCTATAAAATCTACTGCATAATTATTGTGTTCTTCAATTCCTGTTGCAATAGCGAAAATATTGGGGTCAAAAATGATTTCTTCAGGATTAAAACCTACTTGTTCTACTAATATTTTATATGCTCTTTGACAAATTTCAACTTTTCTCTTTTGAGTATCTGCTTGTCCTACTTCATCAAAGGCCATTACAATTACTGCTGCGCCAAAGTTTTTACAAATAATTGCCTGTTCTATGAATTTTGCTTCGCCTTCTTTTAATGAAATAGAATTCACAATACATTTACCTTGCACACATTTTAAACCAGCTTCTATAATTTCAAATTTACTGCTATCAATCATGATAGGAATCTTAGCAATATCTGGTTCTGCTTGTAGTAAATTTAAAAAAACGTTCATGGCCATCACACCATCTAATAAGGCGTCGTCCATATTTATATCCAAAACCTGAGCGCCGTTCTCAACTTGTTGTCTTGCTACAGACAAAGCCTCTTCAAATAAACCTTCTCTTATTAATCGGGCAAATTTTTTACTGCCAGTTACATTTGTTCTTTCGCCAATGTTTACAAAATTGGTTTCAGGCCTAACGATTAAAGGTTCTAAGCCACTTAATCTTAAATAAGGATGTATAGTCTTGTTCATTTTTAAAATTTTATTCCAAGAAAAATTAATTCGATACAGTTGGCAACGTTCTTGGTTTATATTTTTTTACTTCTTCAGCAATATGTTTAATATGATCTGGTGTAGTTCCGCAACATCCGCCCACAATATTTACAAAACCTTCTT
>CANCKV010000536.1 GCA_947378615.1 Chitinophagaceae bacterium
TAGTAATGAGGTGACCATTTAAAAATTCGTGTTTCAATTCGCTTTTTTCTTCAAACAGAAAGTATTCCTGTTCGCTTGCGAAGGTCTTCTTAATCATTTCAAGTTTCATAATTAATCAATTTGTCTTTTTAATTGACAATAAAATATTCCGTCATGCTTTTATGTAGGTATAAGGCCTAAGGTATAAGGCTTGAGGCATAAGGTGTAATGTGTAAGGCATATGGTGTACGGTAATCAGTATTAATTCTTAATCTTTATTTTTTTATATTCATTTTTTCCATTTACCTCACCTTATAAACTCTATTTAAAAACCCAAAACCTTTTACCTTTTACATTCTAACTTATACCTTTTACCTTATCCCTTACACCTTCTCCCTTCTCCCTTTTACCTTCTACCCAATTTCCCGTGAAGTAACGACTTATTCTGCCTTATAAATTTCTTTCAGAGATAAACTGACATTTATTTTATTGAGATGCACTATATCTTGTTCATTTATGAGGGTTTGTGCTTGCCAATCTCCTTCCGTATCCCTAAAAAAGAATAATATAAATTGCTTTTCAGGTTCTATACATAGATAATACTGTAGTGTTTTTATTTGCTGATACAATAAATACTTATCTATCAAATCTGTTTTGCGGGTAGTATCTGAGAATATTTCTACTATTAATAAGGGTTCAGCAGTAAAATATTTATCAGGATTAGGATTGCAGACAATTAAATCAGGAAAGGCAAATTCGCCCGAGGTAAGCTTTACACGAATCTTATCAAAGAAAATTCTGAAAGTGGATTTCTTCAATTTTGTTTTCAGAACGAGAAAAAGATTGCCTAACAATTCATTATGTGCTATTGAAGTACCCAAAATTTCGAGTAGACTCTTTATGGGCACTACCGCTTTTGCAACCGGTGCAGTCACTACCACAGGAGTTGGAGGAGAATAAATAACGGGCCTTGCAATAACTCTACGTTTCATTATCAAAATTTTATTAATACTTAAATGCTTTTAACACAAAGAAAAAAAAGGAAAAGACAAGGACCACTAAGTTTTCTAATACAATTAGAATATACATTAGAATAATTCCTAGTCTTCTCCATCAGCATTCATATCTCATATCTCATATTTTATCACTCCCTTACACGTGTCCAATAACCGAAATTGTACATTCATTACTCCAATTGCCGATAGGAACATTTTTATATACATAGATAATCTTGTATTTCCACACTTCTCCGGATCCCATTATAGGCAACGCAGAAATGTCGGTATAATTAGCCGTAGTACTCACGGTTAATAATAAATAACCCTTGCCAATATCCTTCCAAATCTGATACCCACTATAAACTCCAATAAAGGTGTGTAAAATAGGATGACCTCCCGTACCAAGTTTCCCTGTCAATTTTGGAGTACCTTCTTCAAGAACTTCAGGAATACCTAAATCAAGAATACCCAAATCCGCTGCGATTTCTTCCGACAAATGACCACTATTCACACAGTCCTGCAACACTTCTCTAAAAAGTCCTTCAATATCATCTTCACTAAGTTCAGGCATTATTGTAGGATATTCTGGCATAACAGGTGCAGCCCCTAATATGCCAATAGTTGCACTACCATGACGCACCCTATTCTTATAGGCCGTATATCCTTCTGCAAAGTATTGTACAATATTGTTTTCTTTAATAATAAACTCCATATACAATGCCCCCTTATTGAGACGAATAATTTTGGAGGCAAGAACAAGTAAAATAGCCGCATGACTCGGATACTTGTTTAGAAATCTTAGAATTTGTTGAATAAGCTTTTGTTCAGTAGTTTCAATGTGCAATAACATAATTTAATAATTTGTAAACCACACTTATAAATGTGATTTGATAAAAAAATAATTCAATACTTCATACTGACCTTCATTTGTTTCTTAACCATTTCTTATCAGAAAGTTTCAATACTTCAATTGAAATAAATGTCATATTATGAGGTATTAATGTCTCATTTACACCCCACCGTATGACGCTATCAGAAGATAATGTCCCATTCCCATCCCACTACGTGATGCATACACTATTTATGCGACAAAATCGTCTGATAATGTGACACTGTGAGATGATAATGTCCTATTATCTTCCGTTAATATCACGTTGAGAAACGAGAATGAGACATTATTAGAACCCTTTCTAATAGAATCTACTATTAACTTGACTAAATCTTTTCTCTGAATGTCTTTTTATTCCCGCTAGGTTGTACTTCCCGAACGAAAAATATAAGACAGACAAATAGTAATGTAAGTACAAAACTGTTGACTAACAGAAAACCAATAAAATTGAAATGCGTAATCGTTTAGTGAGAGTGAAATGATTTGAATTTTGCTTAGCGGAGCATCTATTTCGTTTCTTAAAAAAACAAAACTAGAATATCCAAATTTAACAACAGTTGACCTAAGTCAATAGAAGACATGATTCTTTTGTTGTTTTTAAAATATTTTCAATTTCGACTCAAATATTTTACCAAAAGGAAGGTTTCTCTTAATTCAAAGTCTTCCTTATTCATGACAACTACTCTGTGGTCAAATAAGGAGCAATTTTTTGGAACAAAGCCTCTTTGATAAATACTATCTTCTTAATATCCTCTACCGATTGATATTTCCCATGTTGTATTCGATAGAGTACTATTGCCTTCGCCACATTCTTTTCAATGTAAGGATGTGAACTCAAATCATAATCTGTAGCTGTATTGATGTTTATCTTAGTAGTAATTGTCGGTTTCAGTTGCAGAAAAGGTACTATCAAAGCATATTCTGAATCTGTGATGCCATACGTTTCTCTTATCTGTTCAACAGTAAGAAAGCCCCCTAATTTTTCCCGATACTTGATGATTCTATATTGTAGTCCATTAATCATTCCAGGAAGTATCTTTAGTTCTTCAATTGTGGCGGTATTAATATCTACAATATGTGGCTTTACAATTTCCTTTTTATAGGATTGGTAACTTTTTTTAAGGGGTTCTGTATTGACAATATGAATATAGGGTAGAATCCTTTCTGCCTCATTTTCTTGAATGCCCCAAATCTTTTTGATATCTTCTGCCTGTCTAAATTTGCCTCCCTTATTTCGATAATTCAAGATAGTCTTGATAGTCTTTGCCCTCAATCCTAAACGATGCCATCCTGATTCATCAACTGTATTTGGGTCAAAATTGAAGGGTTCGAAAACTATATTTTCAGTAATTTCTTCTGATTGATAGTGTGACTTGTAGTTGCTATCAGAATTTGAATGATTATGCTGCTGAAGTTGTTCCACTTCTTTTAATAGTAC
>CANCKV010000537.1 GCA_947378615.1 Chitinophagaceae bacterium
CTACTAATTGTTCAATTTGGGCAGCATCCCTAATATTTCCTTCTTTGTTTGGATTTGCATCCCTCCATTCTTTTGCTGTAATTCCAAACAGTGCCACATTTAGCATGTCAGCTTCATTGGCATAAACATAGCCAATCTGTTGTTTGGTCAATTCCTTGGGTATCAGATTTTATTTAATAGCATCGGTATGGATGGTATAGTTTACCCTTGCAAGGGTACGCTGAAGATTCCAAGACAGGTTCAACCGTTCGTTTTCATCTTCCTTTAGTCGTTGAAATTCCTTGATAAAATAGAACTTGAATTCTGCACTTATCCAAGTTGCAAATTCAAAGGCGATATCACGATGAGCAAATGTTCCACCATATTTGCCAGTTTTCGAAACAATACCGATTGCATTAGTTGATTCTATCCATCGTTTTGGTGTCAATGAAAAACTATTTGAACCAGCCAGATTTTTAATTCCATCGAATTCGATGGAATTAAAATTGGGGTTATTGAATTGCTCCCATAGCCCAACAAATTCAATAGTACTGCGATTTCTCAACCAGTTTTGAAGAATATAATCACTTCTTTCTGCATCACGATAACGGGCAATATCAGTCAATGAAATATACTCATCTTTATTTCCATCAGAAAGAATAATAATTTCTGTTCCCTTAACATTTATTGTTTTATTCTTTGCCATTTTGATGTTTTAATATTGTCTGAATTAGGATTTTTGGGATTATATGATTGTAGGATTGTAAAGTAATCCTTCCATCCTCAAATCCAATCAATCTTAATTCAGACAGTTGAACTTTTTTTATACTCTATATTTTCTGGATGATTCACATTATACACTCTTTTGAATGCGAGACTCCTACCGCCAAAGTTGATTAGTAAACCAATTGGAAGATTATAGGCAATACAATAATTCATGGTTTGTGCCAAATGAATAGCATCCAATAATATTATAGCCTTTAATTCAACCATTATCTTATCATCCACAAAAAAGTCCACCCTCCTTGTTCCAATATTTATCCCATCATAAAAAATACTCATTTCCATTTCTCTTTGAAAACCTAATCCTTGCTTTTCCATCTCTATAGCCAAAGCCCTTTGATAGATTACTTCCTGAAACCCATTACCTAATGAACTATGAACTTTCATAGAACAACCAATTATCTTATGAGTGAGCTCTTCATATTTCATAATACACTCTTTTAAATGTCTGAATTAAGATGATTTCCTACTCCTAATTCAGACAGCCTATTTCAACACTAACCAAGTAATCAATTCAAACTTATTGTCTCCATCCACTTGTTTTTCTTGAGGTATCAGCGTGCCACTTCTACTATTGGTAAGCATACCCAAATTCTTCTTCTTGAATGTGTTGGTGATGGCGGCAATAGATTTACTCAATAAATCAGTATATACACTCATATCCTTTCCGTTATCCGTTTCTGTATTAAACAAATCACATAAAGCGGGGATATAATCTTTTTTGCCTTCGCATATTAGCCGATAAATGTCCAATATCTGTTTTTGATGGGTAAAGTTGTATCGAACTGTACCATCTTCACGGATATAGACTAAAAAATAAGGCTGTAAAGGATTCACCTTTTCATTGCCTGCACTATCCCCAATTTGTCGTAAACAATAAATCACTCCAGGCTTTACCACTTGTGCAGCATCAGGATTGAAAAGAGTTGATTCCAATTGATGAGGAGCAATTGCATAAATACCAAGCGGTGCTTCTGCCAATGCTTTTTTATTGGCTTCAATAAAGTTGAGCAAATCCATCCTGAAATCGTCTAATGAAAAGTTACTTAACGACACCCCTCCCTCATTCAGTTCATCCATATCGAGGACTTCTTCCTGCAATCTTTTAAGTTGCTTATCCCTAAATTTCAATTCATCCTCTACTAATTCCTGAATCTGTTCCTTGTTAAGCAGGTTATCTTCATTTGTACCACTAATATCTACTAATGCCATCCTTGCTTCCACCCGTGATTTTAACTTTATATAATTATCAAGGTCACTTGTTGGCCAGAAATTTACCAAATGTACCTTGTTGTTAATGGAACCAATACGGTCGATACGACCAAAACGCTGAATGATGCGAACAGGATTCCAGTGTATATCATAATTGACGAGATAGTCGCAATCCTGCAAGTTTTGTCCTTCACTAATACAGTCTGTAGCGATAAGAATGTCTATTTCACCATTTTCATCAGAAGGCATATTTTTTACTGCACTTCGACGTTTGCTTACAGGTGAAAAGTTAGTAAGAATGGTATTGTATTCCGTGTTTTCGGCAAAACCCTTTGGCTTGAAAGTCGTCTTGTTTTCGGATCCACCCGTAACTAAGGCAATATTTACTTTCAAGTCATTTTTAGCCCAAGATTCCAGGCTTTCGTATAGGTATTTTGCCGTATCGGCAAATGCAGTAAACACCAATACCTTTTTATTTTCCTTTCCTGTCTTTGTAATAGTTGGCTGCTTGACCTTTTTTTCAATCAGTTTCTTCAGTTCATTTAATTTTTCATCCCGCTTAGTATCCACATCTTTTGCCCGCAACAATAATTCGTATAATTGGTCTTTGTCCTCCTGCATCGCATTTCTCCAATCATCCAACCTTAGATGATTCATCTTGAAAGTCATCTTCTCACCTACTTCTAATGCCTCTCTTAAATCGTCATCTTCCAATTCATCTATGTCTAAATCATCTAAATCAATTTCGGGATTTTCGTCCTGATATTTTTTAAATCGGTCAATGCGAGTCTCCAAGTTTTCTATCCTATTGATGGTGCGTTGCAATGTTTCCCTAAATGAAAAGATAGAACTCTCTAATCTTTTCATGAAGTTGACCTTCATCATCCCAATCAGATAGCTTTCCCTTAATTCTTGCGAAAACATTTTTACTGCCTTCGGACCCGATTTCTTCAATGCCTTTTCCTCATAAAAAGCCTTATGTTCGTCCAATAAGTATCGACTCGGCGTAAAATGTGCTAATTGATACTTACTAATCTTTTCGTTTAGTTTATCATAAGAAAGAAACTTATGTTCGGTATCAATATTTGGATATAAGGAATGAACAGGTTCATGCTCGGGGAAACCGCCAATCCGTTCCATTTCCTTTTGATAATATTTGGCAATATGTTTTCTTGAACGGGCGATAGTAAGGGCATCTAATAATCGAAAAAAAGCAGAATCCAAGTCATTCAATAAATCGCCTGTCGTTTTTTGTTCTTTAATCCGTTTCTTAGCCCAATTAGTAAAACGAAGTTGGGATTGCTTTAAGAGTTCGGTAATACTATT
>CANCKV010000538.1 GCA_947378615.1 Chitinophagaceae bacterium
TATTTTAAACACTGTCTGCTTTCTGATTTTATTTTTTATTCAGGTTTCCTATTCTTTTTACGATGAGCCTTATGCAATGTTTTCGCAAAAAGTGTTAACCTGGTTTCAATTACCGCCAAGTTTCAATGAATTTATTTATAAGCCATGGACAGCTCTCACTTACATGTTTTGCGATACAAGCGTTTCCATTTGGAGATTAGTTAGCAATATGATTTGGTTGTGGTCTTTCGGCGTTTTATTACAGGAAATGGTTGGCAATGATAAAATAGTTCCACTTTACATTTATGGTGGAATAGTTGGAGCCTTGTTTTTTTTAGGCAGTAATATGTTTTTAAATGCTGAAATTCAATCCAATAATCAATTGTCATTAATTGGCGCTAATTCTGCATGTCTTGCCTTAGCTAGTGCTGCTACTTTTTTTCAACCTAATTATAGATTACTGACGCATATAAGAAAAGGTATTCCTTTATGGGTACTATTTATAATTTATTTATTAATCGATTGGATGGGTATTTCACAGGGACATGCTTCTTTTTTATTTGCACACGCAGGCGGTTTGTTAGCGGGGGTGATATTCATTTCACTACTAAAAAACAACATTGATCTTTCTAGTTGGATGAATAAGCTTTTTGAATTTATCACAGATTTCTTTACCCCAAAAAAATTCAATCCCAAAAATATTAAAAATCAAATCTTTTATAATTCGGGTGATGTAAAACCTTTTGATAAAAAAATGAAATTATCGCAACAAAAAATAGATGAATTGTTAGATAAAATAAATCTTCAAGGAATTGATAGTTTAACAGAAGAAGAAAAAGCCCTTTTAAAAAAAGCTTCTGAAAGCCAAAATCTTGAATAAATTAAAGTTTTGATGCTTAACTTTAAATATGGCTAAGCATTCCCTTAGAAATTTTTTCAGAAAAATATTGCTGGCATTTAATGTGGCAATTAGTATTTGTTTTATACTCTCATGTTATGCAACACAAATAAATGAAGGAGATTATTGGTTCACAGGATTGTTCCCGTTAGGCGGCATTTATTTTTTAGCCATACTTGTTGTTTTTATTTTTCTTTGGCTTATACTAAAGCCATTTTATCTTTCACTAATTAGTATTCTTTCAATTCTTATTTGTTTCAAACCAATGCAACATCTGATTGCATTTAGAATTAATAATCCGTTTGAATTAAAAAAAAATTATAAAGATATTAGAATCATGAGTTGGAATGTTGAACACTTTGAGATTCTTCAACATAATAATCACCCTGAGCTTAAAACCCAAATGATTGACCTGATAAATGAGTATCAACCAGATATTGCTTGTTTTCAAGAAATGGTTTCAGGAGATGATAAAAAAAAATCTATCAATGTTACTACTGATTTTTCGAAGAAGTTAAAAATGTATCAATACTATTATTCCTTTGATCCAAAATTAGACTACGACAATTATCATCATTTTGGTATTGTAATTTTTAGCAAATACCCTATCATAGATACTGCTACAATAAAGTCTGGCCATCACGACTACAATTCGATTTTTCAATATATCGATATCGTAGCTAATAACGATACATTTAGAGTGTTTAACATCCATCTCCAAACTCTTAGATTCAGCAACAACGACAAACGTTTTATTTACGATCCTTTAAGTTCCAATGATGATGATATCAAAGCATCAAAAAATATTTTATTGAAATTTAAAAGAAGTTTTATTAAGAGACATCATCAAGTTGATAGAATTGCATTAGCCATTAAACAAAGTCCTTACCCCGTAATTCTTTGTGGCGATTTTAATGATGTACCAAACAGTTATGCCTATAACAAAATTGATAAAGAGTTGCACAATAGCTTTGTAGAAATGGGTTCAGGTATTGGAAACACCTTTAGTGGTATTACTTCTACTTTAAGAATTGATAATATTTTTATTGATAAAAAATTTCAAACCACACAGTTTACCAGAGTTAAAAAAAGACTGAGTGATCATTATCCAATCATTTCAGATATTCGGTTAAAAAAATAAAATTACTTCCATCAGTAAATGAAAAAGTCCTCACAAATGGAGAACTTTCGTTATTTTTTCTTAAGCTTTTTTTAGTTGTTTAGCATTAAAGGCATTACCAACATTAGCAATTCTTCATCTTCAATATTTTCATTTGGCCTAATAATGCCTGCTTTTGTAGGTGTGCTCAATTCTATTGAAATATCCGCGGTATCAGCGCCACCCAGCATTTCTATTAAAAATTTTGCATTGAAAGCTATTTGCAAATCTTCTCCATCATAATGACATGGCATTTTTTCATTTCCTTCATTACTAAAATCAACATCTTGTGAAGATAATTGCAATTGATTGCCACTTATTGATAATGCAATTTGATATGTACTTTTATTACTAAATACACTCACTCTTCTTAACGCATTTTGAAAATCAACTTTGTTCACTACTAATTTATACGGATTGTCTGTAGGAATTACTACTTTATAATCTGGAAATCTAGCATCAATTAATCTACATACTAATTCTGTAGAGCCATGAGTAATAAAGAGATGATTGCTATTATACGAAACCGTTAATTCATCTTCATTATCTGGCAAAGCTGTTTTCAATAGACTCAAAGGTTTTTTTGGAACGATGAAGCTATCTTTCTGTGGGCAGCTAATATCTTTTCTAGTATATTTTACTAGACGGTGAGCGTCGGTAGCAACAAATGTTATCCCTTTCTTATCTAATTCGAAGTAAACCCCTGTCATTGCTGGACGCAAATCATCAGTACTTACAGCAAAGATTGTTTTATTAATGGCAGTTACAATTGCAGTTGAGGTAGCTTTGAAACTTGTTGACTCATCGGCTTTTGGTTCTCTTGGAAAATTATCAGGATTCTCTCCCATTAATTTATATTTTCCATTATCGCTCGTAATTTCAATTGCGTAGCTTTTTTCAACATTAAAAGTTAACGGCTGCTCTGCAATATTTTTTAAAGAGTCGATTAACAATTTAGCAGGAATACAAACTTTTCCACTGTCTTTAGCTTCAATGTCCATATGCACTTTCATAACCGTTTCCAAATCGGTAGCAACGATCGTCAATTTATTTTTATTGATTTCAAACAGGAAATCTTCCAAAATTGGAAGAACCGTATTAGAGTTAATAACACCACTTATTTGCTGTAGTTGCTTTAATAAAGCAGAAGAAGAAACAATAAACTTCATATTTTATATATTTTCAGCTTCAAAGATAAAAGATTGACTCTAATGAATCCAAGTTAATTTTGCTTAATTTCAAACAATCAATCTACACAATATT
>CANCKV010000539.1 GCA_947378615.1 Chitinophagaceae bacterium
TGGAAACCGAAAAATATGTACAATTAATGAAATCATTTTTAGAGATTCCTCAGGAAAGAATAATATTCAAAAACGATTTTTTCTTTATTATAAAAGATGGTTTTTCTGTCTCGCCTGGTCATTTGCTAATTATATGCAATGAACTAAAATTGGACTATTTCGAGCTTTCTAATGATGAAAAAGCCAACTTAAACGAAGTTATATTAAAAGCAAAAGAGTTAATAGAACAGGAGTATAATCCAGATGGATACAATATTGGGATGAATTGTGGTGAAGCTGCTGGTCAAACTGTTTTTCATTTTCATTGTCATGTTATACCAAGGTATAAAGGTGATATGAAAGACCCTAGGGGTGGTGTTAGGCATTGTGTGGAAGGGAAAGGAAGTTACTAAATATTACTACCTAGGCTTTTCAATTATTCAGATATGTCAGTGTTTAATTATATTGTAATTTCTGTAGCTATATTATGCAATTTTCAATTAGATTATGATTGAATTAACCTTTAGTAGTTAATAAAAAAATACCAACTTGATTAAACAAATCTTCCATTTCATTATCAGCTAAATTTTAATTACTTAAGTATTTTTTTGTAAAACTCGCTGGATGTAACGTAGAAATTCCTTTGAACCTACCAATTGTACTTCTTCTAAAAAGCCCATTACAAATCTTCCTGGCGCTTTATAGCTTTGCACCTTTGTTTTGAAATAGTATTTGTTAGTATTTTCAATAGGCTTTATAAATGCAGCGCTCATAGGGTATTCTTCTTTTAGTAGCAGATAAGCTCTCATCGTCATTTGTAATTCAATTTCTTTATCCATGCTCTTACCTTGAAATCCAAAAATATCTGGCTTATAAAATTCATGTTGGTCTTCGTGTTTCATTGGTATTTCTAAAACTTCTACGCTATCCATACGCTCAATATTGAAATATTTATTAAGCTTTGATATAATTTCAAATGCTGAAACTGAATCGTAGTTTTCAGTAAAGCATATCGGTTCTACAATACGATCACTGATGCTTTGACTGTTTGCAGAAGAATACCCTTTAATTAAAAGTTGTTTTCCTTCAACGATTGCTACGGAAATTTGCTCTACAATTTTTGATAAGTGTGCTTTAAATAAACTATCTCCTCCCAATTGTATTTCGCTGGAATGCTGTACTTTTTTCAAAACACTTTGCGCTAATTGATTTTTCTTTCCAGTTGATAAAATTAATTTTTTTAGATAGTCTGCTTCCTGTTGTGTAAATGGAATAATATCATTATCCAATGAAGTTGCAATAAATATTTTGTTGTTACTATCTTTCTCAATATCGAATCCTAAGTCTTTTAATAAATCGAGGTAACGGTAAATTGTTCTTTCGGAAGTATCCAAATATTTTTCAATATTTCTTACCGATTTTGCAGGCCTAGCCTTCAAATAATTTATCAGTTGAAATAGCCTGTAAATTCTATTTTGATTGAACATAGGGGTAAATATTTTGACAAATAAAGTCAAATGAATGAATCTACCCAAATGATTGACCTTATTTGGCAATAATATTGAGTTCTTTTGCAATATTAACGATCAATAGATCTATGACACCACAATTTAGATTACAGTAATGGTAGTGTAAATAGATTTTGACAGTAAGATTATCCCAGTAAAACGTACCAACATTTAATTACTTTAAAACCCTACACGAAATGAAAACAAAATTATTAGGATTATCACTATTAGTTTCATCGATTGCATTTTCTCAAAAAACAATTACTAGTGAAGAAATGAAAACTATTTCAAAAGGAGCTTTTGAGAATATTACCTATGATATTTATGTTGCAAAAGATGGTCATTCTTATAAAGTAGGCGACACAATAAAAATTGGTAAACCGTCATCCAATAAAACATTTGCTTACATCAGCTCGGGAGGAGCTTTAACGGGATTACAGCCTTTAGGTGTTAGTTCAAGTGGCGATAACACTATTATTAGAAAGATTGGTGTTGGTGGACTAAAAAAAAGTGGATTTAAAATTATTGTTACAGGTAAAGGTAGTTGCGGAATTTGTCCAAATAATCAAATTGACTTCGAAGAAGCCATCTCATCAGGTGAAATTCAGTCTTTAGGAATGACAAGAGAACAAGCAATTGCAAAATTAAAAGAAGCTAAAGATTTAGTTGATTTAGGTATGATGTCCAAAGAGGATTTTGAAAAACTAAAATCTGAATTAACAGTATTGATAATGAAATAATTTATACCTAACCCAAAATAAAAAAATACCACCAAGAGTTTTGAGTAGGTGTAAACGGCAAATAGTTTTATTGGTGTAAGTCAAATTAATGATTTAAAAAATGGAGACCAGCAACCATTCAAACGGGGCGTCATTCTGAAAAGCCATACGAGTAAGAAAATAAAATAATCGTAACCATGAAAAAATCATTAAGCGTTGTTATTCTTTCAATCAGTATTTCCTTTTTATTCTCCTCATGTGCAACTGTATTTGGGGGAAGAGTTTCAGACCTTCAACGGACCAAACCAAAGCAAGGTGAACCTGCTCGGGCTATTAGAGGAGGTGCATTAGTTTCAGATATCTTATTATTTTGGCCAGGAGCTATTGTTGATTTTGCAACTGGAGCCATTTATAAGCCGATTATTAAGTAATTAAACTCAATGCAATCAGATATAGTAATTGAATTCGTACCCAATTTTGAAGCCTCCTAATTAACTGTAGGAGGCTTTTTTGCAGGGCTTACATTTTTATTTCCTTAAAATTTAAATGTTTAATCTAGTGGTAATAACTTTTAAATAAATTATAATGAATTTATTTAAAAAATCTGTAATTATCCTTTTAAGCAATTTTTGAAGAATATTAACGTTATTGTAATTGAATAAAAAATCACCTTATGAAATATGCTTTAATTTTTGTCTTGACTATTTTTTTTGGAGTATCTAATGCGCAGAGAGTAGAAAAAATCAGCAAAGAGGTTTTGATGAATTATTTTTTAGAGGACTTTGATTTCTGGCGTTCAAATGCTTCTATTAATTTGTCGAATTCACAACAGTCAATAATTAAATATACTAAATTGCCAGAAGTAAAATGGAGTCAAACAAAGATCACTGGAAAAGCAATTTCTGATATTTTACAGCCGATGGAGGAAGTAACGATTTTTGACAGTCTGGGTAATTCAAAAGGTAAAAAGAAAGTTTTAGTTGACCCATTTCCTGTAAATTTTATAGCTTATTCAGACAATCCTGAATTAAGGAATAGAGTTGGATTTGGTTATCATGTATATCTTGACAAAGGGGATTCAGTAGGGTAC
>CANCKV010000540.1 GCA_947378615.1 Chitinophagaceae bacterium
GCCAATCTAATCAAGAAGATTTATTTCAACAGCAATTATTATACACCCACTCAATTCTTTTTATATTATATCTCTCTAAGTAAACTTAATGAAGGAACCTTTGATATAACAACCGAAAAAAAAGACTACCTATTCTATTATAAAAAAATAGTTGGAAAGGAGTATATTAATTTTTATGGTGCAGATATAACAGAAAAAAATCAAATTGAGCAAAAAGAGAAAGAAAATTTTGAAAGACTAAATAATTTTCTTGAGTCAACCCAAGATGCGTATTTTATAATTTATAAAAATCATAGAGAAAAAAACTTTATTACTGCTAAATGGTTTGACTTTTATGGATTTGACCCCTCAAAACATAAAGACGTATTCAAAGAAAGAGAAAAATGCGTTACTGCATCTAGTCTTAAGCATTACAAAGCCGTTTTTACTAAGTTGAAAATTAATGACAGTATAGACTTTTTGTATTGCATTAAAAATAAAAAAACCGGCGAACGCTTGTGGCTTTCAGAAAAAGTAAGTAAAAAATACGATGCATTACTTGACGACATAGTGCTTAGTGGCCGGATTACAGATGTAACCGCTAGCCAGCTATATGCTTTAAAAATAAAAGAGAGTGAAGAAAGGTTTAGAAGCCTTATGGACAATATACCTGTGATGGTATGGGTGTCCAATGAAAAAAATATTATTACTTATAGCAACAATGCCCTTAAATTATTTTTAGGTTTTAAATTGGAGGCTGTGAATCAACATAGAGAATATGCTTCTTTTGTTCACCCTGATGACAAGCGAATTGTTGTAGACGATTGGAAAAAAAGTATTGCAAAAAAAGAATCAGTATTTTCTGAATATCGTCTTAAAGATTCAAAAGGCAGTTATCACAATATTCTTGAAAAAGCGGTACCAAGATTTTTTCAAGATGGATCTTTTGCAGGCTATATTGGCGCTTATTTTGACTTAACCCAAGAAAAGCAATTTCAACAAAATTTGCTTCAAGAAAAAGGCAAGCTAGAATTGATGTCTCAATATTCGCCTGATATCAACATTTTGGTTGATATGAATGGCGTAATTGAATACGTGTCTCCCACTATCACCCGAATTTTAGGATACAGAACCGAAGAAGTATTACATAAAAAGATTAATCGATTTATCTGTACAAATTGTAATAAAATGCTCAAGTCTAACGCTTGGCTTTCATTAAAAAATAAGCGCAGTAAGAAGTATGAATTTCAGATGGTTCATAAAAACGGTAATTTAATTTGGATTGATGCTGGGTTAAATGTAATCAAGGATCCTGCAATCGCGGGCAATAAAATCATGCTCCATCTTAGAGATGCCAACAGTTTAAAACAGACACAAGAAATTCTTAAACAAAGTGAACAGAAATATAGAACATTGTTTGAAAATATGCAACTGGGCGTCATGGAGGTTGATTTAAAAGACAATATTGTTTGGGTGAATAAGTCTTTTGAAAGCATGACAGGGTATAAGATTCCTGAAATTAAAAATAAAAATGCGTTTAAGTTATTCTTGTCGTCTAACATGGAAGTTAAGAAAATGACCAAGATTACAAATCTCAGAAAGAAGAAGAAAGAATCTATCTATGAGGTTCAAATGATGAAAAAGAATGGCAAAATGCTTGATGTGGTCATCAGCGGATCTCCTGTAATTGATATAGATGGTTCGGTTCGAGGATCAGTGGGTATTCACTGGGATGTAACCGAAATTAGAAAAATGGAAAAAGCTCTTGATGAAGAAAAGGAAATTATACAAAGAGAAGTATTAAAAGCTACCCTTAATTCAGAAGAGAAGCAACGTCAGTTACTCGGTCATGAATTGCATGACGGAGTAGGACAAATGCTCACTTACATAAGTCTTTACTTGCAGGTTGCAGCTAGCAATCAAGAATATGATCCTAAGTCTTTCATAAAAGCTCAAGTAAAAGTAAAAGAGGCGCTAAATGAAGTAAGAAGAATTTCTCGAAGCCTTGCTCCGCCTGCTTTAATAGATTTGGGCCTCAGAGAAGCCATCGTTGAATTACTAAATCAATACGCAGAAATAAAATCAACAGTTTTTAAACTATCTTGTAATAGCAATATTTTCAAGCATATAGAATTTGATGCTCAAAGAACTATTTATAGAATTGTGCAGGAGTTGGTCAACAATGCCATTAAATATGCTTCTGCTAATCTCGTCAACTTTACTTTTATTCGCAATCAATCTAAATTGGTATTAAAATACAGCGATGATGGGAAAGGATTTAATCCACAGAAAATTAAAAAGGGAGTGGGACTTAAAAGTATCAATAATAGAGTTTACTTTTATGGTGGAACGAACACTGTTAATTCAATTATAAATAAGGGCACCACATTCATCATAGAGATTCCTTTAAAAAATATCATTACACATGGATAAGAAAATTTCAATTATGATTTTTGATGATCACAGTCTTGTTGCTGAGATGTGGTCGGAATTAATCAATTCAGACGGAAGGTTTGTAGTGTTGGCGATTTGCAATGACACAACGGATGCTTCAATCGATCTTGTTAAAGTAAAAAGACCAGATATAGTTATCATGGATATTAATATTCCACCTATAACAGGTATCGATGCAACTAAATTGGTTAAAAAAGTTTCTCCTGGAACCAAGGTGATTGGTGTTTCTATGCATAACCAACCGTCATTTGCAAAAAGAATGCTTAAGAATGGGGCATCTGGTTATGTTACCAAGAGTTCCAACAAAGCAGAAATGTTTGAAGCCATTCTCTCCGCCATGAATGGCAAAGTATATGTTTGCAAGGAGATTCAAGAAAATTTATCTAAACAAATTTTAGTAGATGATGAAGGATCAGACCTTAGTAAATTATCAGAGAGAGAAATTGATGTTTTGAAATTAATAAAAGAAGGACTTTCCTCTAAAGAAATTGCCGCTAAGTTATTTTTATCTTATCGCACGATTGAAGTGCATCGTTCAAATATTCTAAAAAAACTAAATTTAAAAAACACTGCTTCTTTATTAAAGTTAATTCACAACTCTTCTCTTGATATTTAATTTTTTTAACTGTGATTGGAATCATAAATTTGATTCCAATTGATGGCGTTTAATTATTTACTACGTATATACACTTAGCGTCTCTTAGTTTAAACACCTCACTTTGTATCTTATTTACTACAATTTAATTACTTGAAGAAGGCATCGTATATCTTTATGTGGTAATAGAATACTGAATTCCAATATCCTTTTTTCTTTGATTTATATCCTATAACAACCTAGCCGTATTATTACAATTTGTC
>CANCKV010000541.1 GCA_947378615.1 Chitinophagaceae bacterium
GCATATCCCAAATGATTGGTTTCATTTCATCAATAGAAAGAACAGAATTATAGCTTTTTCCACAAGAAAACAAGAGTAAAGAGCTAAACAATAAACCAATAGTTTTTTTTATCATTTAATTTCATCTTTATATCTTGGAGCATTACTTACATCTAATGTTGTCAGCATTGTAATTGCCTTAGCTTTGTCTTCTGCTTTAAGATTCTTAAACAGGCCAATCAATTCATTGGTTTTACTTTGCATAAAAAATTGCAATATTGCAGTACCAGAATTTTCTTGATTGAAAGTATGTAACCTTGTAATAGACTTTAAAACATTATTTCGAGCAGCTACATCTTTCACATACAAACTATCCATTCCATTCCGATAGTAAGAATAAAAGACATCATGAATTACATTATACTTATTATTGACCAGGTTTTCGTTGAACCAATATCGATTTCTCAATCCATCAAAAAGTTTCCAACCTACAATATTACTAGACTCGGGTGAATTATTAATGATGTTCAATGCTTTTTGAAACATTTGATCGCCCCCTTTAGGAGAGAAGCTGTCATAATCTAAACCAATAATTGTATATGCATAATAAGCAAATATTGCAGAGAGATTTCCAATCAATGGATCTGTTCCATGAACATTATTTTCATTAAATTCAATTGGTTGAAATTCTACATATTTAAAAGCGATATCAGCATCCTGATAATTAATTAACGGAGATTGATAAGAAGAACCATAAATTGGTCGAGCAGCTTGCACAATTAATGTTCCTTTATATACATTAGTCTCTACAATACTTTCAATATTCAATAAAAAGCTGCAGGCGATTTTTTCATTCTGTTTGAATACATCATTTGTCCATCGCCGGTTATTCAAAAAATTATTTAACTGATTTTGTAGTGTTACAAATACCTTTTTATCAACAGTAGAATTAATTCTACCTGCATTAACAGTTACTTTTCCTTGTAACTCCTGAGCTTCAATGAATGTAGAAACTAAAACCAAAAAAAATAAAACAATTACTCTTTTAAACATTTACTTTAGATATTATGAATGAAACGATATCTCTAGCTACTTCTCTTTTTGATTTCAAATTAAACTCTATTTTCTCACCTGATTTATCAAGGATTGAAATCTTATTTGTATTATACCCAAATCCAGCATTTTTGTCGTTCAAAGAATTTAATACAATACAATCTGCATTTTTTATTTTCAATTTTTGGAAGGCATTTTCTTGTTCATTATTTGTTTCTAACGCAAACCCGACTAAGAACTGCCTGTGTTTTTTAATTGCTCCAATACTCGCCAAAATATCTTTTGTTTTAGTTAATTGAAGGTTCCATTCATTTTCTTTCTTTTTTACCTTTTCTTTTGCCACAGCAATAGGTGTATAATCTGCAACTGCAGCACTCATTATTATAATATCACAATCATCTACAAAATTCATGGTATGTTGAAACATTTCATCAGCTGAAACAACATCAATTCGTTTAATTTCGGAAATATTTAATTTTTCGTTGGTCGGTCCAGTTATTAAAGTAACAATTGCTCCTTTCAAATATAATTCTTCAGCAATTGCAAAGCCCATTTTGCCACTTGAATGGTTTCCAATAAAACGGACAGGATCTATTGCTTCGAAAGTGGGACCTGCCGTAATCAGAACGCTCTTACCAAGTAATTCAGATGACTTACTGAATTGGTTTTGCAGATAAGAAAATAATTCCTCTGGTTCAGCCATCCTACCCTCACCTATCAACCCACTAGCTAATTCTCCACTATTTACATTAATTATCGAATTACCAAAACTCTTGACTTTATCGACATTAATTTTAGTAGCAGGATGATGCCACATATCTTCATCCATGGCGGGTGCCAAAACAATTGGACAGGTTGCTGAATAATAAGTAGCCAATAATAAGTTATCACAAATACCACAAGACATTTTTGCTAAAGTATTGCATGTAAGCGGAGCAATTAAAAATACATCAGCCCACCTTCCTAATTCAACATGATTAGCCCACTCATCACTTATAGACAAATCTTGTAACACAGGTTTCTTAGATAAAGTAGATAAAACTAAAGTAGGAACAAAATCAGTTGCTGCCTTTGTAAGTATAACTCTAACCTCAGCACCTTCTTTAACTAACAACCGCGTAAGGGAAATAATTTTATACGCAGCAATACTTCCAGTAATTCCAATTAATATTTTCTTATCTTTTAACATAGAAATTCAATAACAAAAAAACGACAGTAAAAATTACTGTCGTTATAAATATTCTTATCACAAACTATCTGAATAAATCAGTATCATTTTTACGATAATAGATTTTATCATCCATAAATTCATGAATTGCTAAAACAGCTGGATTAGGGATTCTTTCATATTGTTTAGAAATTTCAATTTGTTCCTTATTTTCATGAATCTCTTCCAAACTATCAGTATGAGTTGCAAACTCCTCAAGTTTATTATGCAATTCTTCTCTGATAGAGATATTAATTTGATTAGCACGCCTTGAAGCAATAGCGATAGATTCATAAAGATTGCCAGTTTTTGCCTTAATGTCTATCAAACTTTTTGTTTCAACTGAAGCAGGAATATTACCAACAGTAAATCCTTTTTTTATTCTACTCATTTTGTATTATTTTTTAAAAAGTTATTTGCCAAATTTTTATAATCTGTAGCGTTGTTCAATAATTTACTATCAGGATATCGTTCCTTAAATTCAGAGTATTCAGATAAAACTTTTTCAAAACGTTCTTTCTGTTTATATTCATAACTTAACAATGCATACTGATAATCTGCTTTGATGATATAGAGTTTATAATCATCCCCATGTTTAGAATCAGGATAATTTTCAAGTAAGGTTGAAAAGGATATGGCAGCAGCTTTGAAATAACCTAAATTAAAATAAAGTTCTGCGGCAGATAATTCTTTCATTTCCAACTTCTCCCTACATTTATCAATCAAATCATTGGCATCTTTGACTCTTTTTGATGTAGGATGCGTACTCACAAAAGCTTGTAATAAACCAATCGCCTTTGATGTGTTAGCTTGATCTAAATCAATTTTAGGTGACTGTTTATAATAAACAAAAGCACGCATATACTCACACTCTTCATTACGATTACTTGAAGGGAAAGTTTCTGTAAATGTTTTAAAAAGGTTCTCTGCATTTACATAATCTTCTTGCAAATAATAACTGTAAGCAAGTTTATAAAACAAATCCTCGTATTTAGAAGTGCCTTTTAAAAATGGAATTAATTCTTCATAAAGTTGCTGTGCATAA